>CAZQYK010000098.1:0-3453 GCA_964597285.1 uncultured Spirochaetales bacterium | reverse complement strand
GACCGCTTCCTCGAGCTCGTAGCACTCTCGAAGGTCTATCCGTCGCCGCGCGGGCCCGCGGTGATCGTCGAGGGCTTCGACCTGACGCTGCGACGCGGCGAGTTCGTGACGCTGATCGGGCACTCCGGCTGCGGCAAGTCGACCGTGCTGTCGATGGTCGCGGGCCTGCTCGGGATCTCGGACGGCAGCGTCGTGCTCGACGGGCGCGAGATCCTCGGCCCCGGGCCCGACCGCGGCGTCGTGGTCCAGTCGCCGTGCCTGCTGCCGTGGATGACGGCCACCGAGAACGTGATGCTCGGCGTGCGCCGGGTCTACCCGCACGGGACGCGCGCGCAGCAGCGCGGGATCGCCGCCTGGTACCTCGACCGCGTCGGCCTCGCCGAGGCCGCCGGGCGCCGGCCGCGCGAGCTCTCCGGCGGCGAGTGCCAGCGGGTCGGCATCGCGCGCGCGTTCGCGCTCGCGCCGAAGCTGCTGCTGCTCGACGAGCCCTTCGGGATGCTCGACTCGCTGACGCGGATGGAGCTCCAGGACGTGCTGCTCGAGCTCTGGGGCCGCGACCAGCGGACGGCGCTGATGGTGACGCACGACGTCGACGAGGCGCTCTACCTCTCGGACCGCGTCGTGATGATGACGAGCGGGCCGGCGGCGCGCGTCGGCGACGTGCTCGAGGTCGACCTGCCGCGGCCGCGCGAGCGCGCGCGCGTGCTCGAGCACCCCGACTACTACCGCCTGCGCGAGCGCCTGATCGGCTTCCTGGCCGACCAGGACGCCGGGCGCCGGGCGGCGGCCTGAGTGCAAGCGAGCGCAGCGAGCGCGCAGCGAGGCGTAGCCGAGCGGAGTCGAACAATGGCCTCGAAGACGTCGATGGCAAGGGGTTGCGAACCCCGGATTCCTTCACAGGCTCTGAGGCGCGGCGTGGGCGAGACGGTCGTCGTCGTCGGGCACGGGATGGTCGCGCACCGCTTCTGCGAGCGGCTGCGCGAGGCCGACCCGGACGGCCGCTTCGAGATCGTCGTGTTCGGCGAGGAGCCGCGCGCGGCGTACGACCGCGTGCACCTCACCGACTGGTTCGCCGGCAAGAGTGCCGCCGAGCTCGCGCTGACCGACGCGGCCGCGTACGCCGAGCGCGGCATGCGCCTGCACCTCGGCGAGCGCGTGCTCGTCGTCGACCCGGAGCGCCGCGAGCTCTACACGAGCCGCGGGCGCTACCAGCGCTGGGATCGGCTGGTGCTCGCGACCGGCTCGGCGCCCTTCGTGCCGCCGCTTCCGGGCGTGACGCAGGACGGCGTGTTCGTCTACCGCACGATCGACGACCTCGAGGCGATCGCCGCGTGGGGCGGCTCGGCGCGTCGCGCGGCGGTGATCGGCGGGGGCCTGCTCGGGCTCGAGGCCGCGAAGGCGGTGCGCGACCTCGGCCTCGAGACGCACGTGCTCGAGGCGGCGCCGCGGCTGATGCCGCGCCAGGTCGACGCCGGCGGCGGCGCGGTGCTGCGGCGCGCGATCGAGGCGCTCGGCGTCGCGGTGCGAGTCGACGTGCGCATCGAGGCGCTGCTCGGCGAGCACGGCCTCGTCACCGGGCTGCGCTTCAAGGAGGGCCCCGACCTCGACGTCGACATGGTCGTCGTGTCGGCCGGGATCCGCCCGCGCGACGAGCTGGCGCGCGAGTGCGGCGTGGAGGTCGGGCCGCGCGGCGGGATCGTCGTCGACGACGCGCTCGCGACGAGCCTGCCCGGCGTCCACGCGATCGGCGAGTGCGCGCTGCACCGCGGCTCGATCTACGGCCTCGTCGCGCCCGGCTACGCGATGGCCGACGCGCTCGCCGCGCGCCTCGCCGGCGAGGAGCGCCGCTTCGAGGGCGCCGACCTCTCGACGGCGCTGAAGCTCCTCGGCGTCGACGTCGCGAGCTTCGGCGACGCCTTCGCCGACGACTTCGGCCGCGGCGAGGCGCTCGTGTTCGAGGACGCGCGGCGCGGCGTCTACCAGAAGCTGCTGCTCTCGGACGACGGCGAGCGGCTGCTCGGCGGGATCCTCGTCGGCGATGCGTCGCGCTACGTGTCGCTGCTCCAGCACTGCCGCAGCGGCGCCCCGGTGGGCCCGCGGCCCGAGGCACTGCTCTTCGGCGGCGTCGGCGGCGACGCCGGCGGAGACGCCGCCGAGCTCGCCGACGACGCGCCGGTGTGCGCGTGCAACGACGTCGACGCCGGCGCGATCCGCCGCGCGATCGCCGAGCACGAGCTCTCGACGCTCGGCGGCGTCAAGGCCTGCACGCGCGCCGGAACCGGCTGCGGCGGCTGCGTGCCGCAGGTGGCTGCGCTCCTCGCCGCCGAGCTCGAGCGCGCCGGCCGCGAGGTCGACACCGACCTCTGCGAGCACTTCGCGCACACGCGCCAGGAGCTGTTCCAGATCGTCAGGATCGGCCGCGTGCGCAGCTTCGAGGCGCTGCTCGCGTCGCACGGCTCCGGCGACGGCTGCGAGGTGTGCCGCCCGGCGGTCGCGTCGATCCTCGCGAGCCAGTGGAACGACCCGATCCTCGACCACGCGCAGATCCAGGACACGAACGACCGCTACCTCGCGAACATCCAGCGCGGCGGGTCGTACTCGGTGATCCCGCGCATCCCGGGCGGCGAGATCACGCCCGAGAAGCTGATCGTGCTCGGCGAGGTCGCGCACCGCTTCGACCTCTACGTGAAGATCACCGGCGGCCAGCGCATCGACCTGCTCGGCGCGCGCGTCGACCAGCTCCCCGAGATCTGGGAGCAGCTCGTCGCGGCCGGCTTCGAGAGCGGGCACGCGTACGGCAAGGCGATGCGGACCGTCAAGAGCTGCATCGGCTCCACCTGGTGCCGCTTCGGCGTGCAGGACAGCACGGCCTTCGCGATCCGCATCGAGGAGCGCTACCGCGGCATCCGCGCGCCGCACAAGCTGAAGAGCGCCGTGTCCGGCTGCATCCGCGAGTGCGCCGAGGCTCGGAGCAAGGACTTCGGCGTCATTGCCACCGAGAAGGGCTGGAACCTCTACCTGTGCGGAAACGGCGGCTCGAATCCGCGCCACGCCGACCTCGTCGCGAGCGACGTCGCCGAGGAGACGGTGATCCGGCTGATCGACCGCTTCCTGATGTACTACCTCCACACCGCGAACCCGCTCGAGCGGACCGCGCGCTGGCTCGAGCGCCTCGACGGCGGCGTCGCGTACCTGAAGCGCGTGATCGTCGACGACGCGCTCGGGATCTGCGACGCGCTCGAGCGCGACATGCAGGCGCTCGTCGACTCGTACCGCTGCGAGTGGAGGGCCGTCGTCGAGGACCCGGAGCGGCGGCGCGCGTTCCGCCACTTCGCCGACTCGGCCGACGCCGACCCGGCGCAGCGCTTCGTGCGCGAGCGCAGCCAGAAGCGCCCGGCCGCGTGGCCCGACCCGGCGCCGCCGCCGGCCGCCGCGCCCGCCGGCGACGGCGCG
>CAZQYK010000097.1:0-6965 GCA_964597285.1 uncultured Spirochaetales bacterium | reverse complement strand
GTGCGAGCCGCAGCCGGTCGCCCGGGCGAGCTTCTGGAGGAACGCCGCGCCGGCCGCGTCGTCGCCGACCTGCACGGTGTAGATGCAGAGCGTGCCGTCGTAGGCCGCCGCGGCCGCCTTCGCGGCCTCGAGCGCGGCCTCGCCCGAGCCCTCGCGGCCAGCGGCGTCGGTCGGCTTGCCGTCGGAGACGAGCGTGATCGCGGCGCGCCCGCTCTTGCCGTCGAGCGCCGCGCTCGCCTCGGCGATCACGCGGTCGAGAGGCGTCGCCTCGTCGAGATGCGAGAGCCCGCCGGCCCACGCGCCGAGCGCGCCGCGGTCGAAGCTCGCGAGCTCCTGCACGTCGCGCTCGAAGCCGCCGAATGCGATGCCGCCGGCCTCGTAGGCGCCCTGCGGCGCGCTCGCGACGAGCGACCGGACGAGCGCCTTCTCGCCCGGGAACTGGCCGCGCGGGCAGATCGAGCCCGACGCGTCGACGACGAGCAGCGACTGGTCGACGACGACGCGCTCGCCGCCCCGCGGAGCGATCGGGTCGACGGCGACCGGCGTCACCGTCGGCGCCGTCGCGCACGCGACGGCGAGCTGGCTCAGGGCGAGCAGTGCGAGAACGTGAGTTCGGGACATGGCTTCCTTCGCGTGGGTGGGTGGGGTCTCGTGGCGGCCGGAGGCCCGGATCGCTTCCGGGCCGTTGATACCGAAGCGTTCCACTTCGCGCCACGCGTGTCTCGCGTGTGCGTCCCGCCACCAAGCGCCCGCATGGGAGCGCCTCTTCCATCCAGCGCGCCTCCACCACACGAGCGGGCCGAGAGAGAATTGAACTAACAACCCATTCTATGGAAGACCCAAAGAAAGCCCCCGAATCCAGGAAACGTCGGGACGCTGATCGCGTCCAGAACACCTACGACCTGCTCCACGCCGGGACGATAGACGTGGCGGCCCTCAAGCACCTCTTCCCCGATTGGGAGTTCCGCGACGAGGTCCCGACCGTGGACGACTTCGTGAACCTGCCGCCCCACCGCGGCTACATCCGGATCGGCACCGCCTCGAACGTGATGCCGCTCGCCCCGCCGCGGCCCACGACGCCCGATCCGGCCAAGCGCGCCCGGATCCTGGCCCGCCTCCGAGCGCCCAAGGCGCCGGACCCCCTACCCACTCAACCCCTTGCCCATGACGACGACTTCATCACCGCAGCATACGACGACGACCCGGACCCGGACGGCGGTTTCGGCCCGACCCCGCCGCCGTCCCCGAGATCGTCCGCTGGATGGACCGCTGCCGGTTCTGACATCGTCAAGAAGCTACGCGCCTATTGGCAGTGGGGATACATCGAAAAGCAGCACAGGATTCATCCTCTATATCGCGAGCACGCCCCGAAAGGATTCGTCGTACTGATCGCCACAAACTCGGACCGCCGGGCGGAACTGATCCTTCAGCTATCGAATCCCCGCACCCAGCCGAACCCGTTGCCGAGAACAGACATGATCTGGGTTGCCTCGTTCGACCCTCACACAAAGGCGTCAGCCTACGAAGCCAACTGGCGCACATTGAAGGGGGTGAAACGCCGACTGATCGAATCATGAAGTTTTTCTGAGTGAAATCAATAAGAACCGGGCGAACATCGAGAACAGAGAGCACGGGTCTGGCGATCCATCGCTCGACGATCGAGTGCCACGGTCGCATCCTCCGCCAAGACCCGACGCGCGACCGGGCGCAGCGTTCCCATCCGGCTCAACGGACAGGCGGCCATGGAAGCATGAGCGAGCGCGAACCCACCGTCTTCGTGGTCGACGATGACGACGCGGTCCGTCGCTCCACGGAGCGCCTGCTCCGCTCGCACGGAATTCGCGTCGAGAGCTTCGCATCCGCAAGGGCCTTTCTCGACAACGCACGGGTAGATGCGCCGTCCTGCCTCGTCCTCGACGTCTATCTGCCGGGCCTCAGTGGCCTGGACCTCCAGCACGAGCTCGATCGGTCGGGGGTGCGGATTCCGATCATTTTCATCACGGGTCGTGGCAGCATCCCGATGACCGTGCGCGCGATGAAGGCGGGAGCGGTCGAGTTCCTGACCAAGCCCGTCCGCTCCCAGCAGCTGCTCGCTGCGGTCCGGGCGGCGATCGAGCGCGATCGCACCGTCCAGCGGGCGCGCGACGAGGTCGCGGCGCTTCAGGAGCGTTTCGAGCGTCTCACTCCGCGCGAGCGCGAGGTCATGGCCCTGGTGGTGGCAGGGATGCTCAATAAGCAGGTCGCCGGAGAGCTGAAGATGGCCGAGCGCACCGTCAAGTTCCATCGCGCACACGTCATGAAGAAGATGCAGGCCGAGTCCATCGCGGACCTCGTCCGTATGTCCGGTCAGCTCGAGATCGCCCCAGGGCGCGCAGCGAATCCGATCGAGAGCACGGATAGCCATCCACCCGCGAGGCGGTAGTCCGCCGTCGCCGTGGCGCGCCGATCGACCTGTCCTCGAGGACAGGTGCCCCACCTGTCCCATCAGACAGCTGGAGGCGCATGAGCGCGCGCGGCTAGGCTCGCGACCATGAGCCGAAGCAAACCTCGCGACGACGACCCGGATCCGGCCGAGACGAGCCGGGCCCCTCTGGTCGGGATCGTCGACGACGACGCGTCGGCGCGTCAGTCGATGAGCCGGCTGATCCGCACCTTCGGCTATCGGGCCGAGACGTTCGGGTCGGGCAGCGAGCTGCTCGGCTCCGGCTCCCTCGCGCGGATGGCCTGTGTCCTGCTGGACGTGCGAATGCCGGGCATGGACGGGCTCGAGGTGCAGCGCCGCCTGAGCCAGGCGGGCTCCCGCGTTCCGATCCTCTTCCTCACCGGCCGGGCCAGCGACGACGAGGAGCGCCGGGCCCGCGAATCCGGAGCGGCGGCGTTCCTTCGCAAGCCCGTCGGCCGCGAAGTGCTTCTACAGGCGCTCGAGAGCGTGCTTCACACCGCAGCGCCCGTTCGAGGAGGTGGCGATGACGACTGACCCCGTTGGAGCCTATGCGGACCATTCGGACTACTCGGACCGCGTGCGCCGTCCCTTCGGCTACCGGATCGAGCCGCTCGATCCGGTGCAAGCGAGCGACGACGGTGCCGGAGTCGAGGGTGTGATCGGCACCTCGACCGTCTTGAAGTCGGTGCTGGCCCGCGCGAGAAAGGTGGCGGCGACCGACTCCACCGTCCTGATCAGCGGCGAGACCGGGACGGGGAAGGAGATGCTGGCGCGAGCGCTCCACCAGTGGTCGCGGCGCGCCGCAGGGCCCTTCGTGAGCGTGAACTGCGCGGCGATTCCGCACGCGCTGATCGCGTCGGAGCTCTTCGGCCACGAGCGGGGAGCCTTCACGGGCGCGCTGCAGCGGCGCCTGGGACGCTTCGAGCTCGCGGCCGGCGGAACGCTCTTCCTCGATGAGGTGGGGGAGATCCCGGCGGAGACTCAAGTGTCCCTCCTGCGCGTGCTGCAGGAGCGCGATTTCGAGCGCGTCGGTGGGACGAAGCCGATCCATGCCGACGTGCGGATCATCGCCGCCACCAATCGCGACCTCGAGCACGCGGTGTCGGAAGGCGCCTTCCGCAGCGACCTCTACTACCGCCTCGACGTCTTCCCTCTCCATCTGCCCCCGCTGCGCGAGCGCGGAGCCGACGTCGAGCTGCTGGCAGAGTCGTTCGTCGAGCGCTATGCGCGGCGCGCCGGCAGGAGGTTCCGCGGCATCAACGAGGAGACGCTCGAGCGGATCCGGACCCATCCGTGGCCGGGTAACGTACGCGAGCTGGAGAACGTGATCGAGCGCTCGGTGATCGTGTGCGAGTCCGAGCTCTTCTCGCTCGACGAGACCTGGCTGCAGCGTGGAGCGAGGGGGAGCGAGCAGACGGCCGCGCCGTCCGTGGCGAGCACTCGAGCGGCTTCGTCGGTCAGCAGCTCGTCGCCGATCCCCCCGCACGCGACGACGTTGCAGGAGATCGAGCGCGAGGCCATCCTGCGCGCACTTCAGCATTGCGACGGGGTGGTCAGCGGGCCCAATGGTGCGGCGAGTCGGCTCGGCCTGAAGAGGACGACCCTGCAAGCCCGGATGCGGAAGCTGGGCATCTATGCGAGCTGCAGCCGTCCCGTGGCGCTGCTGGCGGGCACGGCTTGAGATGACCCTCTCCCGCGTTCCGGCATGACCGCCTGTGGCCCGAGGATCGCGGGGACACGGGAACGACCCGGTCCGCACTTCCGCGACTACCACCTGCTGCTCGACGAGCAGGCCGGGCAGCTCTACGCCATGACCGATCCGATCGCAGAGCGCGTGCGCAAGCTCGGCGGCGCGACGCTTCGCTCGATCGGGCAGATCAGCCGGCTGCAGCGCGTCGCCGACAACGACGCCGACTTCGTGACGCCCGAGGACATGCTCGCGGAGCTGCGCGAGGACAATCGGAAGCTCGCGTCGAGCATGCGCCAGGTGCACACCGTCTGCGACGAGCATGGCGACGTGGCGACGGCGAGCCTGCTCGAGAGCTGGATCGACGAGGCGGAGCTGCGCGTGTGGTTCCTCCACGAGGCAGGCCGCCACTAGCTCGCCTGCCCTGCGCCTCCGCCCGCTTCGCAGAGCTGCCGCAGGACCGTCCACTGCCTACGCCGCGCGTAGAGCGACACGGTCATCGACGTGCAGGTGACGAGGCTCGCGAGCAGCAGGTCGTATGGGTTCGGGCCCGTGTCGCTGCCTCCCACCGCGACCGGCTCGTCCGCGAGGAGACGGTGGGCACCCACCGTGATCTCCTGCGCGAAGCCCTTCGCGCTGCCATGGACGACGGTCTCCCTCGGCTCCGACGCTCCCTCGCGCGGGCTCACTCGCTCGCTCATCGCTCTCCTCCTCTCGCTCGGTCGACGCTCCCGGTCGGGCGGGCCGACGCGGCTAGGGTCGCTCCAGATACGCGGCGGTCGCCATGCCTCCCGCCGTGCACACGCCGACGATCGCGCGACGTGCCTTACGACGTCGGAGCTCCAGCAGGGTCGATCCGAGGTAGCGGAGCCCCGACATTCCGTACGGATGGCCGAGGGCGATCGCGCCGCCGTTCACGTTCGTGATCTCCCACGGCGTCTCCAGGCGCGCCTGGTTGTAGAGGGTGGTCACCGCGTATGCCTCGTGGAGCTCCCACAGATCGACGTCCGACGGGGCGAGCCCGTGATGAGCGACGAGCTTCCGGATCGCGGGCTCGATCGCGATGCTCATCACCTCGGGTGCCACCGCGGCGAGCTGCATTCCGCGTAAGAGACCGAGGATCGGGAGTCCCCGCCGACTTGCCTCCGCGGCATCCATCATCACCACTGCTGCTGCGCCGTCAGAGAGCTGAGAGGCGTTCCCGGCGGTCGTCGTGCCTCCCGGGTAGACCGGCGGGAGGGCCGCCAGCTTGGCCAGCGTCGTGTCGGGCCGCGGGCCCTCGTCGCGGTCGAGGATCACCTCCCGATCGTGGCTCTCGTTCGTCGTCTCGTCGCTGACCTTCATCGTCGTCGCGAACGGAACGATCTCCTCGGCGAACTTCCCGGCGGCTATGGCCGCGGCGACGCGCTTCTGGCTCTCCACCACGTACGCGTCCTGCGCCTCGCGGCCGATGCCGTAGTTCTTCGCGACGAAGTCGGCGGTCTGGTTCATCGTCCACCACACGGCGGGCATCCGGGCCTGCAGCGGCGCGTAGAAGAAGCCCTTCGTGTTGAGCTGGAACTGGACGAGGCTGATGCTCTCGACCCCTCCTGCGATCGCGATCGTCGCCTCGCCCGCCGCGATGCGATTCGCCGCGATCGACGCCGCGCTGAGCCCCGAGCCGCAGTAGCGATTGACCGTGATGCCCGGAACGCCCTCCCCGAACCCGGCCTCGAGCGCAGCGTTGCGGGCGATGTTGTGTCCGGTCGCGCCCTCCGGCAGGCCGCAGCCGACGACGACGTCCTCCACCTCTGCGGCATCGACGCCGGCCTGCTTCACCGCGTGCCGCAAGACGTGAGCCGTCAGCGGGATGCCGTGCGTCTGATTGAGTGCTCCGCGCCCGGCCTTCGCGATGCCGGTCCGGCAATAGGCCACGACTGCGACGTCCCTCATCAGGTCTCTCGCTCCGTTGGGGATGGCAGGAAGACGCACCGTTCGATCTCGGCGCGCGGTAGACCGCTCAGGGCTGTGCCAGGATCCATTCCGCCAGAGCCTGGAGGTCGGCTTCGGGTACGTGCGGCTGCGGCAGCATGGGGACCGGCCCCCACTTGCCGGAGCTGCCGGCCTGAACGGCTGCGGCGAGCGGCTCCGACGGCGCATCGCTGAGCAAGGCGCGTGCCAGGCCGCCCAGGACGCCAGGCCGAGCTGAACGACCGCGTTGCGCGCACCTCCGACGAAACGCGAGTGCCGATCGCGCCGCCATTTGGGCACGTGCCGGGATCTTGGCTGGGAGGCTCCTGGCGGCAGTGCGATCGAGTTCCGAGGAGGGAGATGCGCGTCGAGGTGTCTGGCACGCGCCATGCACTGAAATGACGAAGAGAGCCGGAGGGAGGGAGGGAGCGTGCGCGAGATGCTCGCCGCAGCGCTCGTCGCCTCGAAGCTCGACGTGCTGCGCGCCGAGGCTGCGCTGGCGCAGGCCGCGGCGACCGTGGCCGATCTCGAGCGGCTGATCGTCGCAAAGGAAAACGAGCTCTCGGTGCTGGTCGGGCGCCCGGCGGGCGCGATCCAGCGTGGCGGCGCGCTCGCCGCGCAGTCGGTCCCGCCCGAGGTGCCGGCCGGGGTGCCGTCGCAGCTGCTCGAGCGCCGGCCCGACCTGATCGAGGCCGAGCAGATCTTCGTCGCCGCCAACGCACGCGAGGGCCAGGCGCTGGCCGAGTACTTTCCGCGGATCGGCCTCACCGCGCTGGCCGGCAGCGTCAGCACCGAGCTCTCCGATCTGCTCGCGTCGGGCACCGGCTTCTGGTCGATGGGCGCCTCCGCGCTGGGCCCGCTCTTCACGTTCGGTCAGACGACCTA
>CAZQYK010000096.1:0-5276 GCA_964597285.1 uncultured Spirochaetales bacterium | reverse complement strand
GAAGAGGCTTTCGAGGGCGATGCGACTCGATCCGGCCTCATCGGGGCGGTGGTTCGAGGGGTGGCGCTGGAGGCCGGCGGCCGACGGACCGGGGCCGCCTCTCGCGCGGAGCGCTCCCGTCGCGCGGGCGCGGTACTGGCTGTTGAGGGAGGGATGGCGGCGACGGGGGCTGCTCGATCCGGACGAGGTGCCGGGGCACGGCCGGCACGAGAGCCGCGCGAGTCCGTCGCGTTTTTCCCCCGCGCCCGCCTAGCCAGCGCAGCGCACGGCCCTACGGGAACGAGCCCGAGCCCGCGAACGCGCGGCCCATCCCCTCGAAAGCCTCTTCCACAGCGCTGGAACGGCCTCGCGAGACCGCTCTTCGGCACCCACTACAGCATCCCCGACAGAAGCGTCGCGATGCCGAGGAAGCTGAAGAAGCCGGCGACGTCGGTGACGGTCGTCAGCACGATCGACGACGACTGCGCCGGGTCCTGGCGCAGCGCGGTCAGCAGCATCGGGATCGCCGCGCCCGACAGGCCCGCGAGCGTCATCGAGATCACCATCGAGACGCCGATCACGAGCGCGAGGCCGGTCGAGTCGCTCCACAGATAGACCGCGGCCGCGGTCGTCAGCGCCACCGCGACGCCGTTGCCGGCGCCGGCGAGCACCTCCTTCGTGACGACGCGCAGCCAGTGGCGCGTGCGCACCTCGCGCAGCGCGAGGCCGCGCATCGTCACCGCGAGCGCCTGCGCGCCGGTGTTGCCCGACTGCCCGGCGACCACCGGCAGCAGCACCGCGAGGGCGGTGACCGCGGCGATCGTCTCCTCGAACAGGCCGACGACCGACGCGGCGAGGAAGGCCGTCAGCAGATTGATCTGGAGCCACGGCAGGCGCTTGCGCACCGCGAAGAGCGGCGACGAGAGCGCGCGCTCCTGCTCGCTCGCACCGACCATCGTCACCGCGCTCGCCGTCGCGCGCTCCTTCGCGGCGCGGATCAGCTCGCGCTGGCGCAGCACGCCGACCAGGCGCCCGTCGAAGTCGACGACCGGCAGGCTCGCGATGCGGTGGTCCTCGAAGGTCTGGATCACCTCCTCGCGCGACGCGACGACCTGCACGCTGACCGCCTCGTCCTGCACGAGGCTCTCGAGGCGCGAGCCGGGGTCGGCGAGCACGATGTTCTGGATCGCGAGCGAGCCGGCGAGGATCCCCTCCGGGTCGACGAGGAACACGTCCTGCACGCGCCGGTTGCGGAAGGTGCGCAGCCGGCGCGTGACGTCGCGGACGAGCGCGTCGGGGCGGAAGGTCGTGACGCGCGGATCCATCAGCGCGCCGGCGGTCTCGGGCGGGTAGAGCGCGAGCTCGCGCAGCTCCGAGGCCTGACGCTCTTCGAGCGCATCCAGGCAGCGCTCGCGCTCCTCCGGGTCGAGGCGCGCGAGCAGCGCGGTCGCCCAGTTCGGGTTCAGCGAGCCGAGGGTCTGGCGCAGCGCGTCGGGCGGCAGCAACGCGACGATGCGCGCCGAGCGGTCGGGCGTGAGCCGGCGCACGATCGCGAGGCGCGTGTCCGGCTTCTCGGCCCCGAGCAGCGCCGCCGACTCGGCGTCGGGCTCGCTCTCGATCAGCCGCGCGGCGGTGTCGGGATACTCGGCGAGCAGCACGCGGGTCATCTCGGCGTCGATGGAGCGGGCGGTGCGAGCGGCCATCTCAGGCGCCCTCGCCGCGCTGCGGCAGCGCCGTCAGCGCGTCGACGAGGCCGGCCGCGCCGGCCGCGAAGAGCTGGCCGAGCGCCGCCGGCATGTCGGCGTCGCGGTGGCCGCCGCGGAAGAGCTGGTCCTCGAGCTCGCGCAGCGTGCGGTAGCGCACTGCGCCGAGATAGGCGCCGGCCTCGTCGACGACCGGCAGCGAGTGCACCTCCTTCCAGCCGGGGTGCGACACGACCACCGAGCGGTCCGCCGAGGCCGGCAGCGCGAGCGGGCTGCGCACCATCAGGTCCGAGAGCTTCGCCGAGCGCTTCGCGAGGAAGAGCTCGCGCAGGTTCACGGCGCCGACGAGCTTCTGCTCGGGGTCGACGACGTAGAGGTTGTAGCGGGCCTGGTCGGGCACCTCGCGCACGCGCTCGAGCGCCTCGCGCGCGGTGAATCCCTCGGGCAGCGCGAGCACGTTCGGGTCCATCAGCGCGCCGGCCGTCTGCTCGGGGAAGCGGATCAGCGCGCGGATGCCGCGCGCTGCGCGCGCCGGCAGCATCTCGAGCAGCGCGTCGGCGCGGCCCTCGCGCAGCCGGCGCGCGAGCCGCGACGCGACGCCGCTCGGCAGCGCCTCGAGCAGCGCGGCGACGCGCTCGTCGGGCAGCGCGTCGAGCATGTCGGCCGCGTGCTGCGGCGACAGGCGCTCGAGCAGCGCCGCACCCTGCGCGACCGGCACGCGCCGCAGCACGCGCGCGCCCTCGGCCGCGCTCGCCCGCTCGAGCGCGCTCGCGGCGCGGCCCGGGTGTTCGCGGATCAGCTCGTTCGCGAGCCTCGTCTCGAGCGCCATCGGCGTCCCTCCCTTCGCGTCGGACCGGTCCCGCGTATTCTATGCGCAATCGGGGCAGGACCCCGCGCGCGCCGCGCCGGATCCGGCGCGCGAGCGCGTGCACAGGGCCGCGCCCCGCACAGGAGACGGCTTCATGGACGACCTCACCCAGCTCTCGACCTGGCGCGACGTCCTGTTCCGGGCGTCCGACGCGCTGATCGCAACTGCCGCCGAGGTCCTGCCGCGCCTCTTCGGCGCGATCGCGATCCTCGGCCTCAGCTGGCTCGCCGCGAGCGCGGTCGAGATGGGCGTCGGCGGCGGCCTGCGCAAGCTCGGCTTCGACCGCGCGTCGTCGCGGGTGCGGATGAGCGACGTGCTGCAGCGCGCCGGCCTCTCGCTGACGCCGTCCGAGGCGATCGGGAAGCTGCTCTTCTGGGCCGTGCTGATCACGATCCTGCTCGCGACCGCCGACTCGCTCGGCATCGCGATGATCACCGCGACCGCCGACCGCTTCGTCGCCTACGTGCCCGACCTGATCGGGGCCGGCCTGACCGTGCTGCTGGGCCTGCTGCTCGCGCGCTTCGTCGGCGCGCTCTTCGGCTCGGCGGCCGCGGCGGCCGGCTTCGCGAGCGCGCCGCGCCTGGGCTTCCTCGCGCAGGCGCTCGTCGTCGGCCTCGTCGCCGTCGTCGCGATCGAGCAGCTCGGCGTCTCGACGAGCGTGCTCGTCGGCCCGTTCACCGCGCTGCTCGCGGCGGCCGGCTTCGCGGCCGGCCTCGCGTTCGCGCTCGGCGCGCACCCGATCGTCACGCACATCCTCGCCGGCCACTTCCTGAAGCAGTCGCTGCCGCGCGACACCTTCGTCGAGGTCTCCGGCGAGCGCGGCGTCGTCGACCGCGTCGGGCCGACCGACACCGTGCTGCGCAGCGGCGACCGCTCGTGGAGCGTCCCGAACGGCAAGCTGATCGGCGAGGTCGTGATCCGTTGACGTCGCGCGTCGGCAGATCGTGATCCGCTAACGTCGCGCGATGGCTGGGGAACCGGCGGGCCCTCCGTCGAACGACGCGCCGCTCGTGATCGCGGGCACGGCCGTCGCGCCCGGCGAGCGGCGCCGGCTCCAGATCCCGGTCGGCAAGCGCACGAGCGGCGCCCAGATCGCGCTGCCGGTCGAGGTCGTGCGCGGCCGCAAGCCGGGCCCGCACCTGTTCGTCTGCGCGGCGGTGCACGGCGACGAGATCGCCGGGGTCGAGATCATCCGGCGCGTGCTCGCGCAGCGCGCGCTGCGGCGGCTGCGCGGCGCGCTGATCGCGGTGCCGATCGTCAACGTCTACGGCTTCGTCGGCCTCACGCGCACCCTGCCCGACCGCCGCGACCTGAACCGCGCGTTCCCCGGCTCGCCGCGCGGCTCGCTGACGTCGCGCCTCGCGCACCTGTTCACGAGCGAGGTCGTCGCGAACGCGACGCACGGCATCGACCTCCACACCGGCGCCGTGCACCGCTCGAACCTGCCGCAGATCCGCGCCTGTCTCGACGACCCGGAGACGAGCCGGCTCGCGCGCGCGTTCGGCGTGCCGGTGGTGCTGAACGCGAACCTGCGCGACGGCTCGCTGCGCCAGGCGGTGCTCGAGCGCGGCATCCCGATGCTGCTCTACGAGGGCGGCGAGGCGCTGCGCTTCGACGCCGCGGCGATCCTGGCCGGCACGCGCGGCGTGCTGCGCGTGATGAAGGCGCTCGGCATGCTGCCGGGGCCGCCCGACAAGCCGGTCGCGCGGCCCTTCCTCGCGAAGTCGAGCCAGTGGGTGCGCGCGCCCGACAGCGGCATCCTGCGCGAGCGCGCGCGCCTCGGCGCCGCGGTGAAGGGCGGCGACGTGCTCGGCGTGATCGGCGACCCGCTCGGCGCCGACGAGACGCCGGTCGTCGCGCCGCGCGACGGCGTCGTGATCGGCCGCACCGAGCTCCCGCTCGTCAACGAGGGCGACGCCGCCTTCCACGTCGCCGTCTTCGACGCCCCCGAGCGCGTGCAGAGCACGCTCGAGACCTTCCACGAGGGCCTGCTGGAGCCGGACGAAGGGGTCGTGCGCTAATCGCCTGCCGCGCGGAACGCGAGGGTGACGCGGAAGCCGCCGCCTTCGGCGTTGGCGCCGCGGACGGCGGCGCCCATGCGCTGCGCGAGCTCCTTCACGAGTGCTAGGCCGATGCCGGTGCCCTTCGCGGTGCGCGTCAGCTCCGACTCGCCGCGGTAGAAGGGCTCGAAGACGTGCTCGAGGTGCGCGCGCGCGACGCCGGGGCCGAAGTCGCGCACCTCGACACAGACGCCGCCCGGGTCGCGGCGCGCGGCGAGCTCGATCGTGCGGTCTTCGGCCGCGGCGGCGTACTTCATCGCGTTGTCGACGAGATTGAAGAGCACCTGGAGCAGTGCGTCGCGGTCGAAGCGTACGGCCGGAAGACCCGGCTCGACCCGCACGCGCAGCGCGAAGCCCTGGCGCTCGGCGTGACCGGCGAGCTTCGCCGCCGCCTCCTCGAGCACCGGACCGACCGCGCCGGCCGCGATCGCGAGCTCGCGGCGCCCCGCGTCGAGCTTCGAGAACTCGAGCACGTTGTCGACGAGGCGCGACAGCCGCTCCGACTCGTCGGTGATCGTCGCGTAGTACTCGCGCCGCTTCGCGTCGCCCGGCACGAGGCCGTCGCGCAGCATCTCGGCGTACATCCGGATCGCCGTCAGCGGCGTCTTCAGCTCGTGCGTCACCGCGGCGACGAAGTTGGCGCGCCGCTCGGCGTCGCCCATCCGC
>CAZQYK010000095.1:0-8902 GCA_964597285.1 uncultured Spirochaetales bacterium | reverse complement strand
CCGACGCGTAGAAGAGGCACACCGACTCGCCCTCGCGGATCGTCCTTCCGCGCAGCTCCAGGTCGCGCGTCGCGGTGCGCGTGAACTGGATCACCGGCGTGGTCCAGCGCACCGTCTCCTCGACGGCGGGGTCGACGAGCGCCGGGTCGGCGGTGAGCGCGCGCCACTGCTCGGGGTGGTCGACGAAGCACTGCACGCCGCCGGTCATCGCGTTGCGCGTGGTCTCGTTGCCGGCGACGACGAGCAGGAAGTAGTACGAGAGCAGCTCGAAGTCGTCGAGCGGTCGGCCGTCGACCTTTCCCTGCACGACCACCGACAGGATGTCGTCGTGGGGGTCGGCGCGCCGCTTCTCCGCCAGCTCCTTGAAGTACGCGAAGAGCTCGCCGCGCGCCGCATCGATCGTCTCCTCGGGCGTGCGGCCGTGCGCGAACTCGGGGTCCTCGGGCGCGATCGTCTCGTTCGTCCAGCGGAACAGGAGCTTCCAGTCCTCCCGAGGCACGCCGAGCATCAGCGCGATGACGGCGATCGTGATCGGCGCCGACACGTCGGCGACGAAGTCGATCTCGCCCTTCTCCCCGGCCGCGTCGAGCACGTCGCGGGTCACGCGCTCGATCTTCGGCGCCCAGACCTTGACGGTGCGCGGCGTGAACCACTTCGACGTGAGGTTGCGGTAGCGGCCGTGGTCGGGCGGGTCCATCGTCAGCAGGTGGCGCGACGTCGGCTCCGGCGGCACGTCGCGCGTGAACACCGCGAGGCGCGGCGCGAGGATCCAGTCGCGCGGGTTCTTGCCGATCGCGACGATGTCGGCGTGCTTCGTCACCGCCCAGAAGGGCTCGCACCACTCCGACTCGAACCAGTGCACCGGATCGTGGCGGCGCAGCCAGGTCCACTCGGCGTGCGGATAGCCCTCGCGCTCGTACTTCTCCGGCGACACGAGGTCGAGCGTCGACGGGTCGAGGGGGGGCGGGGCGGGGCTGGCGCTCATGGGCGACCTCCGGGGCGTCGATCCGATCGTACCCGATCGGGCTCCGCTGACGCGGGGCGGCGGCTCGATTAGTCTGCGCTGGGGCAGGAGGCCACGTGGAGCCGAGCGAGCAGGGCGACGCGAGCGGCGGCGCGCCCTTCGGGCTGCCGCCGGCCCTTCCGCCGAGAAGGCCCGGGCCGCTCGCGGCGCTGGCGCGGAACCTGCGGGTCGGGCTCGCGCTGGCCGCGTTCCGGCGCGTCGCACCGGAGCGCGTCGCGGCGTCGGGCGAGCAGGTGATCTGGCTCGCGCTCGCGAGCACCGCGCTCGGCCTCGGCGTCGAGTGGATCGCGACCGAGCCGCCGCGGGCGTTCCATGCCGAGGCGCTCGCGGTGCAGGCCGCGTGGCTGCTCGGCACGCTGCTGCTCGGCTGGCTGGCCCACCGCGAGGTCGCTCTCGGCGACGCCGGCCTGTCGCGGATCCTCGTGATGCTGCTCGCGCCGCTGCCCGTCGGGTGGATCGGCTTCGCCGCGCTCGAGCTCGGCGGTCGCTTCTCGCCGGCCTTCGCCGACTGGATCGGCGGCATCTACTACGCCGACCTGTTCGCGATCTGGGTCGGCCTCGTCTACGCGAACGTGCTGCGCTGCTACACCGGCCTGTCGCTCGTGCGCGTCGCGGCGCTCGCGGTCGCGTTCACGCTGCTGTGGCTCGAGGCCTTCGAGCGCCTGCCGTCGGCGTACAGCTGGCATCTCGACGAGGCCGCGGTCGCCGACGCGCCCGCGCCCGACGCGCCCGGTCCGGACGCGCGGGACCCGGAGGCCGAGCCCGCGGCGCCGATCGACGCCGAGGCGGTGCTGCACGCGCAGCGCGAGCGCGTCGCGCACGCGGTCGCGGCGCTCGCGCCCGAGCGGCCCGGCGTCGTCGACCTCTACTTCGTCGGCTTCGCCGCCGACGCGACCCAGGGCGTGTTCCGGCGCGAGGTCGAGCGGATCCGCGCGGTCGTCGAGCGCCGCCTCGACGCGCGCGGCCGTTCGATCGTGCTCGTGAACCACGCCGACACCCTCGATGCGCTGCCGCTCGCGTCGGCGAGCAACCTCGCCGACGCGCTCGCCGGCGTCGCCGGCGTGATGGACCCCGACGAGGACGTGCTGCTGCTCTACCTGACCGGCCACGGCTCACGCGACCACGAGCTCCAGGTGCGCTTCCCGGGCCTGCCGCTGAACGCGATCGATCCGCCGCGTCTCGCGGCGATGGTCGGCGACTCCGGCGTCGCGTGGACGGTCGCGGTCGTGTCGGCGTGCTACTCGGGCGGCTACGTCGAGCCGCTTCGCGGCGAGCGCACGCTCGTGCTGACCTCGGCTGCGGCCGACCGCAGCTCCTTCGGCTGCAGCGACGCGTCGGAGATGACCTACTTCGGCCGCGCGTACTTCGCCGAGCAGCTCGAGGCGACGCGCGACCTCGTCGCGGCCTTCCACGGCGCGCGCGAGAGCGTCGAGGCGCGCGAGCTCGCCGAGGAGAAGGAGCCGTCGCGGCCGCAGCTCGCTCTCGGCGACGCGATGGCCGGCAAGCTCGCCGAGCTCGAGGCGCGCCTCGAGGCGCGCGCGGCGGCCGAAGCGCCTGTCGCCGTGGACTGACGGCGTGGAGCCGCGCCGCCTCGAGCTCGTTCTGTTCGCGTCGTTGCCGACGCTGCTGCTGCTCGCGCTCGGCGGCGCCGCGCTCGAGGCGCTGCTGCGCGCGCGCCACGCCGACGTCTCGGAGATCAGCGGCGTCAGCGACTGGCAGATCGTCGAGGAGGGGGGCCTCACCTACGGCTGGGACGCCTACCACCCGACGCTCGGCTGGACGAACGCGCCCGGCTGGCGCAGCGACGCGTCGGCGCCGTACGCGGTGACGATCAACGGCCAGGGCCTGCGCGCGCCGCGCGACTACGCGCCGGAGCCTCCGCCGGGAAGGCTGCGCGTCGCGGTGTTCGGCGACTCGATGGTGTTCGGCGAGGAGGTCGACGACGACCAGACGGTCCCGCACCACCTCGAGCGGGCGCTCGACGGCAGCGAGGTGCTGAACTTCGGCGTGCACGGCTACGGGCCGGGCCAGGCGGCGCTGCGCCTCGAGCTCGACGGTTTCGCGCTGCAGCCCGAGCGGGTCGTCGTCGCGCAGCTCACCTTCGCGCTGCTGCGCGACGCGCTCGAGCAGTACGTGCACCAGAAGCCCGTGTTCCGCGCGCGCGGCGGCGAGCTCGAGGTCGGGAACGTCCCGGTGCCGCGGCGGATCAGCCCGTGGCTGCGGCACTCGTACGCGGTGGCGTGGCTGTGGGACCGCGTGCGCCGGCTGCGGCAGCGGGCCGGCTTCGACGAGGCGCTCGACACGACGCGCGCGGTGCTCACGCGGATGCGCGACGCGTGCCGCGAGCGCGGCGTTCCGCTCGTCCTCGTGCACCTGATCGACGGCTACACGATCGAGCGGATGCGCGGCAGCGAGACGGAGCGGCGCCGCGTCGAGCGCGTCCGCGAGGCGATGGCCGCGAGCGGCGTCGACTGGATCGACCTCGCGCCGGGCCTCGAGGCGCTGCTCGCCGAGCGCGGGCGCTCGCTGCTCGCGCCCCACGGCCACTGGAGCGGCGAGGGCAACCGCTGGATCGCCGAGCGGATCGCGGAGCGCCTCACTGTCCGACTCCGCTCGGCTTCGCCTCGCTGCGCGCCGGCTACGCCGGCTTGCGGGGCTGCAGCAGCTGGCGCGTCTCGGCGCTCGCGCCGGGGCCCGCCACGGTGCGCAGGTCGCGGCGCGAGAGCGGCCGGCCGTCGGCGTCGGTGACGCGCAGCCGCGGCACGCGCCGGCCGGTGCGGCGGTCCTGCACGATCACCGGCTCGTGGCCGCGCCCGAACACCCACTCGTCGGACCACTCGCGGAGCGCGGTCAGCACCGGCAGCAGCGCCTCGCCCTTCGGCGTCAGCCGGTACTCGACGCGGCGCCCGCCCTGCTCCGCGCGCTCGAAGATCTCGTGCTCGACCAGGTGCTGGAGGCGTGCCGACAGGATGTTCTTCGCGATGCCGAGGCTGCGCTCGAAGTCGCCGAAGCGGCGCGCGCCGAAGAACGCGTCGCGGACGATCAGCAGCGTCCACCAGTCGCCGAGGGCCTCGAGCGCCTGGGCGATCCCGCAGTTCAGGTCGGTGAAGCGCGTGCGGCCCATGACCCGGAGTCTAATCCAGGTGGTTGCATGAAGCAACCACCTCGGATAGCTTCCGGGCCACACAAGCAAGCGCCCGAGGAGATCCCGATGGCCTCCGCCGCCCCCGTGTCCGACTGGAAGTCGACGGCCTGCATCCTGTGCGAGTGCAACTGCGGCATCGAGGTCCAGCTCGGCGGGCCCGAGGGCCGCAACCTCGTGCGCGTGCGCGGCGACGACGCGCACCCCTCGTCGCAGGGCTACGCGTGCGAGAAGCCGTCGCGGCTCGACTACTACCAGAACGGCCCGCACCGGCTCACGAAGCCGCTGCGCCGCCGCGCCGACGGCACGCACGAGGAGATCGACTGGGACACCGCGATCCGCGAGGTCGCCGAGAAGCTCGCCGCGGTGCGCGACGCGCACGGCGGCGAGTCGATCTTCTACTACGGCGGCGGAGGGCAGGGCAACCACCTGCCCGGCGCATACGGGCGCGCGACGCGCGGCGCGCTCGGCTCGGTGCACCGCTCGAGCGCGCTCGCACAGGAGAAGACCGGCGAGTTCTGGGTCGCGCACCAGATGGTCGGCGGCTACACGCGCGCCGACTTCGAGCACTGCGAGGTCGCGCTCTTCATCGGCAAGAACCCCTGGTTCTCGCACGGCATCCCGCGCGCGCGCGTGACGCTGCGCGAGATCGCGAAGGACCCGAAGCGCTGCCTGATCGTCGTCGATCCGCGCCGCACCGAGACCGCGGAGATCGCCGACGTGCACCTGCAGGTGAAGCCCGGCACCGACGCCTGGCTGCTCGCGGCGCTCGTCGCGGTGATCGTGCAGGAAGGGCGCATCGCGAAGGACTGGCTCGCCGCGCACGCCGACGGCCTCGACGCGGTGCTGCCGCACTTCCGCGCGCTGCCGGTGGCCGAGTACTGCGCCGCGTGCGGCGTGCCCGAGGACACGCTGCGCGCGGCCGCGCGCCGGATCGCCGACGCCGCGAGCGTCGCGACCTTCGAGGACCTCGGCGTCCAGATGAACCGCCACTCGACGCTGGTCTCGTACCTGCACAAGCTGCTCGTGCTGCTGACCGGCAACCTGGGCAAGAAGGGCGCCGCGTACGTGCCGGTGCCCTTCGTGCCGCTCGCGGTCGGCCACAGCGGGCGCCACCGCACGCCGGTGACCGGCTCGCGCGTGATCGGCGGCCTCACACCGTGCAACGTGATCCCCGAGGAGATCCTCACCGACCACCCGAAGCGCTTCCGCGCGATGATCGTCGAGAGCGGCAACCCGGCGCACTCGCTCGCCGACGGCCCGCGCATGCGCGAGGCGCTCGAGGCGCTCGACCTCGTCGTCGTGATCGACGTCGCGATGACCGAGACCGGGCGCCTCGCGGACTACGTGCTGCCGGTCGCGAGCCAGTTCGAGAAGGCCGAGGCGACGTTCTTCAACTTCGAGTTCCCGGACAACTACTTCCACCTGCGCCGCGCGCTGGTGCCGCCGCTGGCGGGCCTGTTCTCCGAAGCGGAGCTGCACGCGCGGCTGGTCGAGGCGCTCGGCGCGCTGCCGGCCGACGCGGTCGAGACGCTGCGCGCCGCGTGGGACGAGGGCCGGCCCGCGTTCCGCGCGAAGTTCTTCGAGCTGATCGGCTCGCGCCCGGCGCTGCTCGGGCTCGCGCCGGTGCTGCTGTACCGCGCGATCGGCGAACGCATGCCCGAGGGCCTCGCCGAGGCGGCCGGCGTCTGGGGCCTGTGCCAGATCGCGGCGCAGCGCCAGCCGCAGGCGCTCGCGCGCGCCGGCTTCGGCGGCGAGCCGGGCGACGCCGGCGACGCCCTCTTCGACGCGCTGCTCGGCGCGAAGAGCGCGGTGGTGTTCGCGCGCTCGACCTGGGACGACGTGCTCGAGAACCTCGGCACCGGGAACGGCCGCGTGCAGCTCGCGGTTCCGGAGCTCTTCGAGGATCTCGACTCCCTCGCCGACGGCCCTGCGGCCGGCGCCGACCCGGCATTCCCGCTCGTGCTCTCGGCCGGCGAGCGGCGCTCGTTCACCGCGAACACGATCATCCGCAACCCGGAGTGGCGGCGAAAGGACGGGGAGGGCGCGCTGCGCATGCACCCCGACGACGCGCAGCGCGTCGGCGTCGCCGACGGCGGCCGCGCGCGCCTCGTCACGCGCCGCGGGAGCGCCGAGGTGGCGGTGGAGCTCTCCGACCGGATGCAGCCCGGCCACGTGTCGCTGCCGAACGGGCTCGGCGTCGACTTCCCCGGCGAGCGCGGCGCGGTCGCGGCCGGCGTCGCGCCGAACGAGCTGACGCGCGGCGAGGACCGCGACCGGCTCGCCGGCACGCCGTGGCACAAGCACACGCCGGCGAGGGTCGAGGCGCTGTGACGCGCACCGCCTAGCCGGCGTAGAGCGACTCGATCTCCGCGGCGTACTTCTCGGCGATCGGGCGGCGCTTGAGCTTCGAGGTCGGCGTCAGCTCGTCGCCGCCGGGCTCCCAGTCGCAGGGCAGGATCCGCCAGCGCTTGATCTGCTCGACGCGCGCCATGCGCTCGTTCGCGGCGTCGACGGCGCGCGCGACCTCGGCGCGCACGTCGGCGTCGTCGGCGAGCGCCGCCGCCGACGCGTCGGCGAGACCGCGCTCGCGCGCCCACGCGGCGCAGCCGTCGGGGTCGAGCACGAGCAGCGCGACGTTGTAGGGCTGGCGGTCGCCGATCGCGATCGCCTGGCCGATCAGCGGGCTCGCGCTCTTGAGCTTCTGCTCGATGTTCGCCGGCGACATGTTCTTGCCGGCCGAGTTGATGATCAGCTCCTTCTTGCGGTCGACGATCCGCACGTAGCCGTCGGCGTCGATCTCGGCGACGTCGCCGGTGTGGAGCCAGCCCTCCGCGTCGATCGTCTCGGCGGTCTCGACGGGCTGGCCGCGGTAGCCGCGCATCACGATCGGGCCGCGGCACAGGAGCTCGCCGTCGTCGGCGAGCGCGAGCTCGACGCCTTCGAGCGGCCGGCCGACGCTGCCGACGCGGATCGCGTCGCGCGGATTGATCGTCGCGACGCCGGTCAGCTCGGACATGCCCCAGACCTCCTGCACCGGCAGCCCGAGTGCGAGGAAGTACTCGAGCACCTCGGCCGGGATCGGCGCGGCGCCGCAGGCACAGGCCCGCACGCGGTCGAGACCCGCCTTCTCGCGCACCGCCCGCCGCTCGGCCTCCGACAGCGCCGCCGGGTCGCCGACGCCCTGCGCCTGGAGCGCCGCCATCAGCTTCTCCCAGATGCGCGGAACGCCGCCGAAGAAGGTGGGCCGCGCGTCGACGAGCGCCGCCGCGAGCCGCTTCGGATCCGCGAGGCAGGTGAGCTGCATGCCCCACGCGAGCGAGTACGCGTGCGACAGCAGGCGATCGGCGATGTGGGCCGCCGGCAGGTAGGAGATGCCGGAGTCGTCGGGGCCGATCGGCACCTGCGCGTCCAGCGCGCGCAGCTCGGCGATCAGGTTCGCGTGCGTGATCTCGACGCCCTTCGGCGGGCCGGTCGTGCCGGAGGTGTAGATCAGCGTCGCGACGTCGCCGTCGTCGACCGCGCGCCAGCTCGCTTCGAAGTCGAAGCCCGGGCGCGAGCGGCTCTCGAGCGCGGCGAGCGGCAGCGTGCCGTCGGGCGCGCCGTCGACGCAGACCACGTGCTCGACGCGCGCGCCGCCGGCGCCGCGCGCGTCGAGCACGCGCGCCGCGAAGGCCTGCTCGCAGACGACGACGCGGTTGCCGGCGTTCGAGAAGAGATGCGCGATCTGCTCGGGCGCCGAGGTGTTGTAGATCGAGAACGGCGTCGCGCCGAGGTGGAGCGCCGCGGTGTCGACGAGATGGAACTCGGGGCGGTTCGTCAGCATCAGGCCCACCGCGTCGCCGCGGCCGACGCCGAGCGCGTCGAGGCCGGCGGCGATCCGCGCGACGCGATCCGCGTACTCGCGCCAGCGGATCTCGGCCGCGCCGCCGGGCGTGCGCAGCGCGACCGCGTCGGGCCGCGCCGCGGCGGTCCGCTGGAAGGCCTCGCACAGGCTCGCGACGTCGATCACTCCGGCCCCTCCTCTGTCTCGCGGTGATCATCACCCGGATCGGCCCCGGAAGGGAAGCCCTCAAGGCCGCTAGACTGCCGCTCCGATGGGGCATCGGCTCGGGCAGGCGCTGGCGACGCTCGCGATCGCGCTCGGGCTCGGCGTCGCGCCGCTGGCGCTGCTCGAGGGCGGGCTGCGGCTCGCCGGCTGGCCCACCGAGCGCGTGCGCACGATCTCGAAGCTGCTGAACCTCGACGGCGAGGTCTGGCGCGAGAGCGTCGGCGTGTTCCGGCCGGGAGCGGACGCGACGGTGATGTGGCCGCCGGAGCTCTCGTATCGGGTCGGCGTCAACGCGCTCGGTCTGCGCGGCCCCGAGATCGAGCGCGCGAAGCCGGCCGGGCGCGTGCGGATCCTCGCGCTCGGCGACTCGCAGACCTTCGGCTACTACCTCGACGACGCCGACACCTGGCCGCGTCGGCTCGAGGCGCGGCTGCGCGAGGCCGGGGCCGACGTCGAGGTCGTCAACGCGGGGGTCGGCGCGTGGTCGATCGACTCGGAGACGCTCTTCCTCGAGGAGCGCGGGCTCGCGCTCGCCCCCGACCTCGTCGTCGTCGGCTACTGCGGCAACGACCCCACCGACCTCGCGCAGGGCGAGCCGCGCTACGTCGGCCAGAAGCGGGCGCTCGGCGCGAGCGCGCCGCTCTTGCGCGCCGTGTACGGCAGCGCGCTCTTCGAGCTCCAGCTG
>CAZQYK010000094.1:0-3284 GCA_964597285.1 uncultured Spirochaetales bacterium | reverse complement strand
TCGCCAGCTTCTTCGGCGGCGTCCTCACCTACCGCGTCTGGAGCGACGCGCGCCGCTTCGCCCGCCTCGCGCGCGAGCTCCCCGAGATCGATCTGCTCGAGCGCGAGGCGCTGCTGCCCTTCGCGCGCCAGGGCCTGCGCTCCGCGGTGCCGGGCGTGATCTTCGCGACCTTCCTCGCGCTGAACCTCGGCGACGAGGGCTTCTGGCTCGCCGCCGCGACGATCGGGACGCTCGTGGGGGTGCAGAACGTCGCGGTGCTGCTGCTCCCGCTGCGGGGCCTGCACGAGCGGCTGCGCGCGGCGAAGCGCGACGAGCTCGTGCGCGTGAACGCGGCGATCCGCGGCGAGCCCGGCGCGCTGCGCGGCTCGGCGATCGAGCGGCAGCGCGAGCCGTCGCTCGCGGACCTGCTCGCGTGGCGGCGCCACGTCGAGTCGGTGCCCGAGTGGCCGATCGACGTCTCGACGCTCGGGCGCACCGCGTTCTACGTCGGCCTGCCGCTGCTCTCGTGGGTCGGCGCGGCGCTCGTCGAGCTCGTGCTCGACCGGGCGATCGGCTAAGTCCGATGGGCTTCGCTCGGCTTCGCCTCGCTGCGCGTCGGCCGACTCGAGAGTCGGTCTCCTTGCGGCCGGAGAGCACCGGGTGAACTTCGCACTGAGCATCGCCGCGTCCGACCCCACCGGCGGCGCCGGACTCCAGGCCGACCTCCAGGTGTTTCGCGCGCACGGCGTCCACGGCATGGGCGTCGTCACCGCGCTGACGGTGCAGGACAGCGCGCGCGTGCACCGCGTGCTGCCGGCCTTCCCGAACGTCGTGCTCGAGCAGCTGCGCGTGCTGCTGCGCGACTTGCAGCCCGACGCGGTGAAGATCGGCGCGCTCGCGAGCGACGACGTGGTGCGCAGCGTCGACCTCGGCCTGCAGGAGCTCGACGCGCGGCGCCGCGCGCCGATCGTGCTCGACCCGGTGCTCGCCGCGAGCGACGGAACGGCGCTGCTCGAGCGCCGCGCGCGGCCGGCGCTGCTCGACCTGATCGGCCGCGCGCACCTCGTGACGCCGAACCTGTCGGAGGCCGCGGAGCTCACCGGCAGCGACGTCTCGACGCGCGAGGGCGTCGAGGCCGCGGCCGCGGCGCTCGTCTGCGAGCTCGGTGCCGGCGCCGCGCTCGTCAAGGGCGGCCACCGCGACGGCCCGCCCGACGACCTGCTCGCGCTGCGCGACGGCGGCAGCGCGAGCTTCCACTGGCTGCCGGGCGAGCGCATCGCCGGCGCCGACGTGCACGGCACCGGCTGCGCGCTCGCGTCGGCGATCGCGGCGCGGCTCGCGTGCGGCGACGCGCTGCCGGCCGCCGTCGACGCGGGACGCCGTTTCGTGCGCGACGCGCTCCGCAGCACGCGCTCGCGCTTCCTGGTCTATTGAGCCGGGTGTGCCGCGCGCTGCTGTGGGTCGGCATCAACGCCGCGCTGGCGTCGAGGTGATCAACGCGAACTAACGCGCCTCGCCCCCCGCACGCGCGACGCGCGGGCGGCGCAGCGGGTGCCACAGCTCGCCGGCGCTGAAGCACGACCAGCCCCAGCGCAGCCAGCCGAGCAGCGCGACCGCGAGCCACAGCGCCCACGCGAGCATCGCCGCGCGGTAGACCGCGAGCGGAACGCTCGCGAGCCACGGCCGCGGCAGCAGCGCGTCGACGCGGTCCTGGTACCAGCGCAGCAGCGCCGCGCTCGAGCCGTTGCCGGCGACCTGCATGTCCGGAGCGGCGAGCAGGCCCTGCTGGATCGCGACGACGAGCACGCCGAGCGCGAGCGCGGTCCACGCGGCGAGCGCGACCTGGAGCGCGCTGAGCCAGCGCCCCGGCACCGCGGTGCCGTACCGGCCGCGCCAGCCGAGCGCGAGCAGCCAGCCGACGACGAGCGCCGCCGCCGGCACCGGCACCTGGGTGAGGCCGACGCCGAGCAGCAGCCAGTGGGGCGCGCGCAGCGGCGTGAGGCCGGTGCGCGCCGACAGTCGGCCTAGTGCGAGCGCGACCGCGGCGAACACCGCGAGCAGCGGCCAGAAGAGCACGGCCGGGCCGAGGCGCGGCCCGCCGGCCCACAGGAGCCAGCGCCCGGCCGACGGCTCGATCCGCACCTCGGCGTTGACGCTCGGCATGCCGAGGTCGACGGACGGCGCGCGGTACACGAAGCGCCGCGCGCCGCGCGGCTCGCGCCACGCGATCTCGACCTGCTGCGAGCCCGGCCGCAGCGGCAGGCGGAGGCGACCCGCTTCGGCGCGCAGCGGCAGCTCGCGGCCGTCGATCGCGACGCGCTCGAGCTCGGCGGTCTCGGGCAGCGCGATCGCGTGCTCGCCGGCGCGGCTGCTGCGCAGCGTCAGCGCGAGCGTCGCGTCGGTCGCGCGCGGGCCGAGCGCGAGCGAGAGCCGGCTCCCGTCGAGCGTCGCGGTGTCGCCCTCGACGCCCTCGGGCCGGCTCACGTCGAGCACGAGCTCCTCGCCGGGCCACGGCCGCCACTCTCGCAGCGGGCCGGGCGACGCGCCGGGGTGGACCGGCGCGATCCCGCTGGCCTCGACGTGCCAGATCGGGCTCGCGTCGAGGCGCCACGTCTCCGCGATCGGACCGTCGACCGCGCGCAGCGCGAGGCGGGGGCGCTGCGCGAGCGTCGACGTCCACGCGACGCGCGCGACGCCCGGGGCCATGCTGACGAGCGCGGTCTCGCCGTCGGCGCGGATGCCCGGCGTCGTCACCGACTCGCCCGGCAGGAGCGGTACCTCGAGCAGCAGCGCGGTGTCGGCCGGCGAGAGCCGAGACACCGCGGTCGCCGCGGCCCACTCGAGGCCGAGCGAGAGCGTGCGCTCGACGCGCACGAAGGGCGGCAGCTCGCCAGGCTCGAGCGCGCGCCGCGCGTCGTCGGCGGCCGCGTCGCGCTCGCGCACGAGCTGGAGGTTGCCCTCGGCGAGGCCGTCCTCGTGCACGCCGTGCACCGCCCAGCCGCGCGCGCTGACCTCGACGCGGCGCGGCGGAAGCGGGAGCGGCAGCTCGACCGAGTCGCGCGGCGGGAGCGGGCCCACGGCGACGACGCGGTGCGTGCCGGCGCCGACGCCGACCCACAGCGTGCCGCTCGCGTCGAGCAGCAGTGCCGCGGCCGGCGCGCCGTCGACCGTCACGCGCCGGGGCGTCCAGCTGCGCGCGCCGCCGGGCAGCGGCACGGCGACCTCCGCCTGCGCCTGCACCTCGATCTCGGCGCGCAGCGCGTCGGGCGCGACGTCGAGCGCGAGCAGCGGGCT
Organism: uncultured Spirochaetales bacterium; assembly: GCA_964597285.1. Lineage (GTDB taxonomy): Bacteria > Myxococcota_A > UBA9160 > UBA9160 > SMWR01 > JAHEJV01. The sequence continues at coordinate 11 of CAZQYK010000094.1, read as the reverse complement.
CGCCGCGCAGT
>CAZQYK010000093.1:0-3708 GCA_964597285.1 uncultured Spirochaetales bacterium | reverse complement strand
CCGCGCGAAGGAGCTGCTCGACGCGCTCCCCTGAGCGCGCTCGAGCACCAGACGCGCCGCCGAGGCGTCGACGGCCGGCCGGCTCATGATGCTCGCGGCGGCGGCGAAGAGCACGCGGAACATCCGCCACGTGGCCTCGTCGACCTCCTTCAGCGCGTCGGACTTCCGTTCGACCCAACGCTCGTGCACCTTCTTCGACCACAGGTGATAGTTGCGCCGGTCGTTGTCGAGCGAGACGATCTCGAAGGACGACCGCCAGACGCTCGCGATCAGGTCCGGCAGGTAGACCTTGCGGAAGGTGCCGGGCCAGACGTACTTCGTGATGAACACCGAGGTGTCGAAGGGCGTGCGCTCGGTGGCGAAGTCGAGGTAGACGCGCCCGCCGGGCCGCAGCCAGCGCTCCAGGCGCGGCACGACGGCGTCGTAGTTCGAGAGGTCCTCGATCACGCCCATCATGCTGATCGCGTCGAAGGTCTCGCCGGGCTCGTAGGTGAAGAAGTCCTGGTAGTGCGCCTCGGCGTCGAGGCGCTCGTCGCGGATGCAATGTCGCGTGTACTCGAGCTGGTCGCGCGAGAGCGTGATGCCGATGACGCGCACGCCGCGCCGCGCCGCGTAGCGCGTGAAGCCGCCCCAGCCGCAGCCGATCTCGAGCAGCGAGCGGCCCGGCGCGAGGTGGAGCGCGCCGAAGGCGTTGGCGAGCTTGCGCTCGGCGCCGGCCTCGAGCGTGTCGTCGTCGCCGTCGTAGATCCCGGGCGTATAGGTGTCGTAGTCGTGATCGGTCGCGATCAGCTGCACGTTGGCCGAGTCGTAGTGCTTCGCGATCCACGCCGGGTTGCAGCGGGCGCGGCCGACGAGCAGTGGCTGGAGCCGCCGCCAGATCCTCAGCCCGAGGTGCCCCTGTGAGAGCAGGCTCTGGAACGACATCGCGCGCACGAAGTCGCCCTCGAAGTCGAGGTCGTCGCGCATGTACGCCTCGATCAGCTCGAGCTCGTTCAGCGAGCGGAGCGCCCGCTCGCCGCGCTCGTTGCGGACGTGGAGATCGAAGGCCGGCTCGCCCTCGCCGTAGGTCGCGACGCCCTGCGCCGTGTGGAGGCGGAACGCCGCCGGGAGGGTCCCGACCCTGGAGAGGAGGCTCTCGATCGAAGAATGCACGCTGCGCTCCCTGTCGGTGAGCGGACCCGCGGCGACGGCCCGCCCGCGCGGAGCTCTCGACGCCTTCCGCAAGGACCAGCTTGCCCGAACTAGCGCGCGGGAGGCAAGGACTTCGTGGCGTGGACTAGCCTCCCGCGACGCGCTCGGCGAGCGCGAGCGCGAGCGCGTCGACGTCGACGAGGAAGTCGCGGTTCGCCTGCACGCTGACGGCGATGCGGCGCGCGGGCAGGTAGATCCACGTCGAGCGGTAGCCCGGGAAGAAGCCGCCGTGGCCCCAGGCCTCGCCGAGCGGCGTCTGCCACAGGTACACGCCGAGCCCGTAGCGGCGCCCGTCGGCGGCCGGGACGCTGCGCGAGGTCGCGTCCTCGCGCCACGGCCCCGCCAGCGCGTGGCCCTCGAAGAGCGCCTTTGCCCAGCGCACGAGCCCGCGCGGCGTCGTCGCGAGCCCGCCCGCGGTCCACTCGTTCATCGGGTGGAAGCGCAGCGTGCCGCGCTCGGCGATCTTCGGCGGCAGCAGGAAGGGGTTCACCGGGAGCTGATAGCCGGCCGCGAGGCGCGGCACGTGACGCCTTCGCGCCGGCACGACGTCTTGGAGGCCGAGCGGGCGCAGGAATCGCTCCTCGATCTGCTCGAAGGCCGGGCGGCCGGTCGCGCGCTCGACGACGAGGCCGGCGATCACGTAGTTCGTGTCGCCGTAGGCGAAGCCCTTGCCGGCCGGGAAGCGCGGCTTGCGGTCGAGCGCGATCGACAGCAGGTCCTCGGGCGAGAGTACCGTGTCGGGATCGGCGGTGAGGCGCGTCTTGAGCTGGAGCAGGAAGAACTCCGGCGACCTGATGTGGTCGATGAGCCCGCTCTGGTGCTGGAGCAGGTGGCGCAGCGTCAGCGCGCGCGCATTCGGCAGGCGCCGGAACCACGGCGTGTCGCCGAGCCAGCGCGCGATCGGCGCGTCGAGGTCGAGCGCGCCGTCGTGGTGCAGCGCGAGCGCGAGCGCCGCGTGGAAGGTCTTGCCGGTGCTGCCGCCGACGAAGCGCGAGGCCGGCGTCATCGGCGCCTTCGCCTCGAGGTCGGCGAAGCCCACCGCGGCGGTGCCGACGCGACCGTCCGCGGTCGCGAACGCGGCCGACAAGCCGGGCGCGCCCGACGCCTCGCGCGCCTCCGCGAGCAGGCGCCGCATCCGGGCCTCCAGCGCCTCGACGCGTGCGCGCGCCGCGGCCTCGGCGCGCGCCGCCGCACGCTCGGCCTCACGGGACTCCTGCTCGTGCGAGCGCCAGCGCTCGAGCGCGCAGGAAACACCGAACGCGAGTGCCGCGAGCAGCGCGAGCGCGATCCAGCGGTGGCGACGGGTCGGCGGGGTGGGCATCAGGCGCCGGATTTCAGCGAACCGGCCGCGGCGCGTCGACGCTGCTCGGCGAAGCTCCTGTGGGGCGCTCCCAGCAGGTGTGCGAGATTCGCGCGGTACACCGCGTTGGCCGGGTCGAGCCGCAGCGCCTCCTTCTGCGCGGCGACCGCGGCGAAGAGCTCGCCGGTGTGGACCGCGAGGTTCGCGACGGCCTGGGGCAGCGCCGGCGAGCGCGCCGCCCCGTCGTGCGCCGCGGCCTGCTCGAGCAGGCGCCGCGCGGCGGCCACGTCGCCGCGCTCGAGCGCGCGGCGGGCGTCGTCGCACAGCGCCTCGACCCGCGCGCGCGCGGCGGGGTCGCCGGGAGGGCGATCGCGTTCCGCCCAGTAGCGGCCGGCCGCGGTGGCGAGGCCGGTCGGGTCGTCGCCGAGCGCGAGCGCTTCGTCCCAGAGCCCGAGGTCGCGCGGGTCGAGCTCGAACGAGACGACACGCACGGGACCCTCGTAGAGCGCCGTGTGCGGCAGCGGCGCCGTGCGGAATGCGAGGCGCAGGCCGAGGTCCGGGATCGCGCCGTCGCCGGAGGGCTCGCGCCCGAACGGGAAGCCGGCGAAGCGGCGCACCGGCGCTCCCGTCTGGCCGGGCGCGGCCGCCGGCAGCCACGCGCTGCGCAGCGCGTAGAAGAAGCGGAAGCGCGCGTCGTCGGCGAGCTCGCGGTCGCTCAGATAGTGCGGCTCCGCGAGGCCGGCCGAGTTGTACCAGAGGATCGCGTGCGGGCGGCGGCGCAGCACGTACTCGCCCCAGCCGCGCCGGTGGCCGGCCCAGCCCGGCGAGATCACGAAGACCGGTCGCCGCGCGATCCGCGCGTCGGTGAGGCCGAGCATGTCGATCGTCGGGAGGCGCGTCGCGGACGGGAGGCTCCCGGCGGTGTTGACGGCGATCCACGCGTCGGGCGGAAGCCGCTCGGCGCGCCACGCGCCGAGGGGCGCGCCGACTACCGCGGTGCGTTGAGCTACGAACGCGCGATACGCCTCGTCGCCGACGAGGCCGGCCGCGCCGTGCAGCGCGACGAGGGCCGGCACGAGCGCGGGCCCGGCGCGGCGCGCCAGCGCGCGCAGCGCGGGCGCCGAGAGCAGCGCGGCGAAGGGAAGCCACGGGACGGTGAAGCGCAGGTAGGGCATGAAGTCGCCGCCGACCGCGACGACGGTCGCGGCCTGGCCCGC
>CAZQYK010000092.1:0-5641 GCA_964597285.1 uncultured Spirochaetales bacterium | reverse complement strand
CCTGCTGCTGCTCGACGACGTCGCGCTCGACGCGCCCCCGTCGCGCGAGGCCCTGCTCGCGCGCTCGGCGCTCTTCGTCGCGAACGATCTCACCGACCGCGAGCCGATCATCGAGCACGCGAAGCTCTCGGGGCCGAGCCTCGGCTTCGTCGAGGGAAAGGGGCAGCCGGGCTTCCTGCCGGCCGGGCCGTGGATGGTGCGCGGCAGCGACCTCGCCGCCGCGCTCGAAGCCTGCGGCGCCGACGGGATCGGCCTGCGCCTCGAGGTGGACGAGGGCGAGGGCTTCGCGCTGCGGCAGGACTCGACGACGGCGCTGATGCTCGTCGACGAGGCCGCACTCGTCGCGATGCTCGCCGACGAGGTGCGACGGGCGGGCCCGCGCAGCCCGATGCCGGTCGAGCGCGGCGGCGAGACGCGCTTCTACCCGCTCGCGGTCGGCGACCCGCCGCGGCTTCCGGCCGGGAGCGTCGTGCTGACCGGGACGCCGGCCGGCGTCGCGCTCGCGACGCCCGACCCGGCCGGCCTCGTGCTGCGCGGCGCGCTGCGGCTGCGCGGCCCGTTCGAGCAGTTCCGCCGCGAGCAGCTCGCGCGCGCCGACGCGGGCGGGCCGGGCGGCTATCTCGAGCCCGGCGACCGCGTGCGCGCGTCGATCGACGGCCTCGGCATCCAGCTCGTGACGATCACCGGCCCCGACGCGCCGGCGCCCGACCCGTGCGCCGGGCCGTGAGCCTCCCACACCGTCGCGCCACCGAATCTTCTGGACCGATTGGTCCAGAGGCTGATACGATGCCCCCGCCCACCGGGAGGGGGACATCGTGCGGACCGCCGCGCTGCTGCCGTCGTTGGCACTCTCGCTCGCGCTCGCTGCTCCGGCCGCGGCGCTCTCGATCCAGATCGACTCGGTCTCGCTCGGCGCGACGAACACGCCCGACGGGCCCTCCAACGGGAGCGCGGCCGAGATCCTCGTCGCCAGCGACTCGGTGCCGGACACGGCCGGCGGCCCGTTCGCCGAGGTCGCCGCGCGCTGGGCGGGCAGCGTCTTCGCCGACGACGTCTCGGCGAGCGCCACCGCGAGCTGGCAGATCACGTTCACCGTCAGCGCCGCGCCGGGCGTCGTCTACGACCTCGTGATCCTCCAGGAGCTCGTCGGCGGCTTCAGCTTCGTCGACGACTCGCCCGGCGGAGCGACCGGCCGCGTCGGCGAGGTGACCGGCACGCTCGGCGGGCTGCCGAACCCGCTGCTGACGCTGCCGGTCGGCGTCGAGGGCGAGCGCACGAGCTCGACGACCGGGAGCTTCCCGTTCCAGCGCAGCCGCCTGCTCGAGCTCGACGGGCTCGTCGGCACCCAGACCTTCGCGCTCGCGTTCGCGTTCGACGTCGACGCCGAGAGCGCGAGCGACCAGGTCGCGGTGCAGCTCGGGCTGCCCGGTGCGATCGCCGCCGCGGCCTACCCGGGCGTCGGGCTGCGCGACGCCGCGGCCGACGGCCATCGCCTCTCGCTCCAGACGCGCGTCGTCGCCGCGGTGCCGGAGCCGTCGACGCTGCCGCTCGTCGCGCTGGGCCTCGCGGCCCTGCGGAGGACCCGATGCCGATCGACCGACGCTCGTTCCTGAAGCAGTCGGCGCTCGCGGCCGGCGCGTTCGCCGGCTGGCCGCGCCCGCGTGCCGCCGCCGCGCCGCCGCCCTTCGGCATCGACCTGACTGCGGCGGTCGGCCCGGTCGACCACGTGATCGTGCTGATGATGGAGAACCGCTCCTTCGACCACTACTTCGGCTGGCGCACCGGCACGCAGCACCAGGTCTTCGTCGACCACCCCGACGACCCGTCGCACCCGAACCACGGCGCGCTCGTCGCGACGCAGCGCCTCGTGCCCGGCGACTACCGCGGCTGCGGACACCCCGACCCGTCGCACTCGTGGAGCGGCGGGCGCCTCCAGCTCGCGCAGGGCTTCCTCACCGGCCGCAACGACGAGTTCGCGGTCGGCTACTACGACCAGGGCGACCTCGACTTCTACACCGCGCTCGCCGGCGAGTTCACGCTCTGCGACAACTACTACTGCGCGGTGATGGGCCCGACCTTCCCGAACCGCGAGTACATGCACTCGGCGCAGTCGGGCGGGCTGAAGGACAACGCGCTGCCGCCGGACGTCGCGGGCTGGGAGACCGGCTTCACGTGGCCGACGATCTGGGACCTGTGCCAGGTGAACGACGTGCCGTGGGGCTACTACTTCGTCGACCTGCCGGCGATCGGCCTGTGGGGCGAGAAGCACGCGAGCGGCGCGCATCACATCGAGCACTTCTTCGCCGACCTGCTGGCCGGCACGCTGCCGAACGTCACCTTCGTCGACCCCGGCTTCACGACCGGGCTGCGCACCGACGAGCACCCGTACAGCGACGTCCGCGCCGGGCAGGCCTTCGTGCACAACGTCGTCAAGTCGGTGGTCGAGTCGCCGCTGTGGCCGCGCACCGCGCTCTTCATCAACTACGACGAATGGGGCGGTTTCTTCGACCACGTGCTGCCACCGCGCGCGCCGGACGTGCGCGCGACCCACCAGGACCCGGGCGGCGAGAACGACTTCGGCCAGCTCGGCTTCCGCGTGCCTTGCACGGTGGTCTCGCCCTACGCGCGGCGCGGCGCGCTCGCGTCGGAGCTCGTCGGCGACCCGGCGGTCTTCTTCGAGCACTGCTCGATCCTGCACACGATCGAGCGGATCTTCCTCCGCGGCCGCCACCTGACGCTGCGCGACGCGACGGCGCACGACATCGGCGCGCACCTGCTCGACCTCTCGCAGCCGCCCCGCCTCGACGCCGCGGAGATCGTCGACGCGCTGCCGCGCTCGCTCTTCCAGAGCTGCCCCTGCGACGGCGAGGCGACCGAGGGCACCTTCGTCGGCACGCCGGTCGAAGAGGGCGCCGGCGACGGCTTCGAGCAGCTCGCCGAGGTCGTCGAGGGCCTGAGCGGCCTCGAGATCGGCGCGCCGGAGCTCTCGGAAATCTGCGGTGAGCTCCCACCGCTGCCGCCGCTGCCGGGGACGGGCGGCCTGGGCGGGCGCTAGCTCGCCCGCGCGAGCGGGAGGCTGACCTCGATCCGCGTGCCCTCGCCGGGCTCCGAGTGGAGGGCGAAGCTGCCGTCGAGGAGCTCGACGCGCTCGCGCATGCCGATCCGCCTCCTGCGCCTCGATCAGGCCGCGCGACAGCACGCGCAGCCGCTGCTCCGACGCGGCGATGCGGCGCTCGTCGCGCGCGCGCAGCGCGCCGCCGTGCGCGAGACGCCAGGACACCGCGAGCGCGGCGAGCGCGGCGAGCGCCGCGAGCCCGGCCAGCCGCTCGAACGCGCGCTGCGAGTGCGCGTAGAGCAGCGCCTCGGGGACGAAGGCCACGACCTCGAGCTCGAAGTCGGCGAGCTCGACGGTCGCGGCGCTCGCGAGCTCGGGAACGATGCTGCGGTGCGCGGCTCACCAGCGGTTCCAGCGGATCAGGTCGCGCGCGGGCACGCGCTGCGCGGGGCGGAAGCCGGTGCCGAGCGTCCAGGCCACCGGAAGCAGGCCCGCCTGCGTGTAGTCGTCGTACGGGATCCCGAGCAGCTCGGCGACCTCGCGCTCCTTCCACAGGTGCAGCGTCGTCAGCGCGCTGCCGAGCCCGCGCGAGCGCAGCGCGAGCATCAGGCTCCACGCGGCGGGCCAGATCGATCCCCACACCGACGCCTGGTAGAAGGCGTTCGCGCGCTCGAGCCGGCCCTTGATCAGCGGGATCACGTGCACCGGCACGCGCTCGAGGTTCTCGATCAGGTGGTAGACGGATCCGGAGATCTCGACCATGCGCTCGTTGCGGCCGACGTCGTTGCGATCGAGCGCGCGCGGGTCGTGTTCGAGGAGCTGCTGGAAGTGCGCGAGCGCGGCGCGGTTGTGCTCGGCCAACGCCTTGCGCGTCGGCGGGTCGTCGACGACGAGCCACTCCCAGCTCTGCTGGTTCGAGCCGTTCGGGGCCTGGAGCGCGAGGTCGAGACACTCCTCGACGAGCTCGCGCGGCACCGGCCGCTCGAGGTCGAGCCGGCGGCGCACGTTGCGCGTCGTCGTCAGCAGATCGTCGATCGAGAGCGCGAGGGCCGGCACGGGGACGCTCAGGGTACCGGCGCCGGCACGAGGTCGGCCAGCGCCTGCGCGGCGGCGAGCCCGAGGATCCGGTTGCCGTCGGCGTCGAAGTGGGCGTCGTGCTTCCAGTAGAGATCGCTCCAGACCAGGCCCTCGCGCCGCATCGCCGCCTCCATCGCGCCGCTCGGGTCGACGACCTCGAGGCGCGCGAGCCGCTCCGCGGGCAGACCGCGCCGGAGCGCCTCGAGGCTGCCGCCCGGCGCGTCGCGCGGCGGCACCGGCATCACGACGAACGCGAAGCCCCACGCGTCCGCCAGGCGGAGGAAGTCGTCGAAGAGCTCCGGAACGCCGCGCGTCGCGCCCGGCGCATCGAGCGCGACGCCGAAGCGCGACGGGCTCAGGTAGTTCTCGCGCAGCAGCGCGAAGGTCTCGCGGCCGTACACGAAGGGGAAGAGCCGCGAGACGTAGGCGTGCTCGAACCACCAGCGCGCGCTCGGGCCGGGCGCGTGCGCGGTGACGACGGCGCGCAGCTGATCGCGCTGGCCCGCGTTCTGGTAGTTGACGACGTAGCCGCCGAAGCACTCGCGGAAGACGCGTCCGCGGGCGACATCCTCGAAGTCGTTCACGAAGAACGCGAGCACGACGAGGTCGGGCCGCAGCGCCGGCAGCACGCGCTCGAGCACGGCCAGGTGCACCGAGGTGCCGGTTCCGTCGATGCCCAGGTTGTGGACCTGCACGGGACGCGCGAGCGACTTCCCCAGCGCGCGCTCCGCCACCTGCGTCCAGGTCTTCGCGACCGGCACGTGGATCGCCGCGGTGAACGAGTCGCCCAGCGCCGCGACGCGGAGCGCGCCCGAGCCGGCGCCGGGGATGCGCTCGACGTCGTGGAAGCCCTGCGAGTTGATCCGGACCTCGTTGTCCTGCTCGAAGCGGTAGTGCTTGCGCCCGACGGCGTTCGGCCGGTAGCGGTAGCCCCACTCGGCGTCCGACCAGTAGATGCAGGGCTGCTCGTGGATCGCGACGGGCTCGGGGAGCAGCACGCGCAGGGCGATCTCGGCAGCGCCGAGCGCGAGCACGACGCCGGCCGCGACCGTGATCGTCCACAGGAGGACCTGACGTCGCGCAGGGTCGACCACGCCGGATCGAGGCTAGCTCGCTCGACTGCGCGCGCCTGCCGTCGCCGGTTGCGGCATCCCGCGGGGCTTCGTCAGAGTGCGTCGGCCCCGGCCCGTCCCCGGAGCCGCGCGATTCTCCAAGACGACGGCGAAGCCAGCCCACGATGCGTGGCGCGGCGCGCGCCGTCGCGACCGGCGGTCGTCGTGACGAAGGCGGAGTGCAGCCGCCGGGACATCGCCGCGCACTGCACGACGCATCTCGCGGACTTCAAGCGCCCGCGCGTCATCGAGTTCCGGCGCGAGCTCCCGAAGAGCCCCCTCGGCAAGGTCCTGCGCAAGTACCTGATCGACGAGGAGCAGCGCACGCGCAGCCGGCTCGAGTTCGACCCGGTCTCGGGCTTCCGCCCCGTCGAGACCGACCCCTCCGACGCCGGGG
>CAZQYK010000091.1:0-8854 GCA_964597285.1 uncultured Spirochaetales bacterium | reverse complement strand
CGCGCTCGAGGCGCCCGAGGTCAGCGGCGTGCTCGGCCCGCCGGGCCACGGCTACCAGTTCGTGTCGGCGCCGCTGCGCTTCGGGCATCGGCGCGTCGGGACGCTGCACGCGCGGATCCCGGTCGAGGCGATCGAGTCGCTGCTCCCGTCCGACGACCTCGACGCCGGCACCGGGCTCTACGTGCTCGGGCCGACCGGCGCGGTCGTCGCGCGCAGCCCCGGCGCGCCCGCGCGCGAGCAGTTCGAGCGGCCGCTGCCTCCCGCCGACGCGCGGTCGAGCGTCGACCTCTACGAGACCCCGGACGGCGCGTCGGTGATGGGCAGCGCGATCCGCTACGGCCGCTTCGACTGGACGCTGGCGGTCGAGCAGGACTACGACACGGCCTTCGCACCGGTGGTCGGCGCGATTCGTCAGGTGCTCGCGATCAACTTCGGCATCGTCGCGCTCTTCGGCGGCATCGCCCTGCTGATCGCGCGCTCGATCGTGCGCCCGATCCATGCGCTCTCGGAGTGCGCGCGGCGCATCGCGCAGGGCGAGACCGACGTCGAGATCCCGCGGGCGCCCGGCCAGGACGAGATCGGCGTGCTGTCGCGCGCACTGCACGCGATGGTCGAGCGCCTGCGCGGCCACCAGGTGGAGCTCCAGCGCCGACAGGGGGAGATCGCCCGAGCGAACGACGGCCTGACGCGGATGAACCAGGAGCTGCAGCGCAACAACGAGATGCTCGAGCAGCTGTCCTTCACCGACGGACTGACGCGGCTGCACAACCACCGTTACTTCCAGGACCGGATGCGCATCGAGATCCGGCGCGCGAATCGAACGCGCGAGCCGCTCGCGCTGTTGCTGGTCGACATCGACGACTTCAAGGCGCTCAACGACCGGCACGGGCACTCGGTCGGCGACGAGGTGCTGCGGCGCGTCGCGACGATCCTGAACCGCGAGGTCCGCGAGAGCGACCTCCCGACGCGCTACGGCGGCGAGGAGTTCGGGATCCTGGCGCCGTGCACCGACGCCGAGGGCGCGGTCGCGCTCGCCGAGAAGCTGCGGCGCGCGATCGCGGCCGCGCGCTTCGCGAACCTCGGCCCCGACGCGCCCGGGGAGCTCTCGGTGACCGTCTCGATCGGGGCTTCGCTCTACGCCGGCGAAGCGAAGGGATTCTTCAACGAGGCCGACCGCGCGCTCTATCGGGCCAAGGCCGACGGCAAGGACTGCGTCGTGTTCGCCGAGCCCGACGCTCGCGACGCCCGCGACGCCGGCTGAGGCGCGTCGCGCAGCAGCTCGCTGAACACCCAGCCGATGCGGCCGTCGGGCGTCCGCACGAGCGTCCACTCACCGAGCCTGCGCTCGGGGTAGACCGGCGTCTCCTTCAGCAGGATCGCGACGATGCGGTGCGAGAGCGACGGTCCGGCGCGTAGATGGACGCGTGCGCCGCGGATCGCGTGGCGCTCGTCCCACAGGGCCACCTGGCGCGCCTCGGCGCGCAGCGAGTCGGTGACGCGCTGCGCGCGCGAAGCGAAGAAGATCGCGGCTCCGATGTGCCCGGCGTCGAGCTGCCGCGCGGCCTCGTCGACCTTCTCGCGCGCCTCGGCGACGCGATCGGCGCGCCACGGCACGTCGCGGCTCACGCGGTCGAGCGCGATGCGCGCCTCGGCCACCGCCGAAACCGCGTCGGCGCGCGAGTGCGGCTGCCGCAGGCCCGACTCGAGCGCGACGATCGACTCCTCGGCCTGGCGCAGGTCGGCGCGCAGCCGCTCGACCTCGCGCTCGAAGAACTCGCTGCGCTCGGCCTGCGCGCGCTCGTAGACCGCGGCCTCGATCGCGTCGGCGTCGGCGTCGTCGACGGGCTCGGGCGCCGGCGCCGAGCCGGCGCAGCCGAGCGCGAAGGCGGCGCACGCGGCGAGCACGGCGGGCGGTCGGACGCGGGCTCGCATCTCGCCGGCTGCATCGACCGCCGGCCGGGCGCACTGAAACGGGCCGCCGCGACGGCGCGTTCCCCTCGGGGGTCGAGCTGCTTCCAGCTCCGAAGGTTCGTTTCACGGCCGGGCGCGCACTAGCATCGGGCGTCCGCCGCGGGCGGAGCGGGGAGGCGACGCGATGCGCAGGGTCATGGAGGGCGTTCGGGTGCTCGAGGTCGCGGAGTACACCTTCGTGCCCTCGGCCGGGGCCGTGCTCGCCGACTGGGGCGCCGACGTGATCAAGGTCGAGCACCCGACCCGCGGCGACGCGCAGCGCGGGCTGCTCTCGGTCGGCGGTCAGAGCAACACCGGCCAGATCAACTTCCTGATGGAGCACGCGAACCGCGGCAAGCGCAGCATCGGCGTCGACATCAAGCAGCCCGACGGCCGCGCGCTGCTCTACGAGCTGGCGCGCAGCTCCGACGTGTTCCTGACCAACTTCCTGCCCGAGGCTCGGCGCAGGCTCGAGATCGACGTGGAGCACCTGCGCGCGGCGAACCCGAGGATCATCTACGCGCGCGGCAGCGCCTACGGCGTGCGCGGGCCCGAGGCCGTCAAGGGCGGCTACGACTCCACCGGCTTCTGGGCGCGCGCCGGCAGCGCGATGGGCAGCATGCGGCCGGGCGACCCCGAGCCGCCGCCGCCCCCGGGCCCCGCCTACGGCGACTCGATGGGCGGCATGACGATCGCGGGCGGCATCGCCGGCGCGCTCTTCGCACGCGAGCGCACCGGCGAGCCCTCGGTCGTCGACATCTCGCTGCTCTCGACCGGCGTCTGGGCGATGGGCTGCGGGCTCACCGCGGCGATGCTCGCGGTCGACGGCAAGTTCGAGCCGCCGACCGGGGCCGCGTACATGAACCCGCTCGTCGGCACCTACCCGGCGGCCGACGGCTTCATCATGCTGACGATGCTCCAGGGCCACGACTTCTGGGCCGACCTGTGCCGCCACCTCGAGCGCGAGGCGTGGATCGACGACCCGCGCTTCGCGACCCGCGAGGCCTTCGACGCGAACGCGGAGGCCGTGCGCGAGGAGCTGCGCGCGGTGTTCGCGAGCCGGACGATCGCCGAGTGGCGCGAGCGCCTCGCGACGCTCGAGGGCCAGTGGGCTCCGCACCAGAACCTGCTGATGCTCCAGTCCGACCCGCAGGTGCTCGCGAACGGCCTGCTCGTCGACGTCGACGCCGGCGACGGCAGCACCTTCCGGCTCGTCGCGAACCCGGTGCAGTTCGACGAGCAGCCGCCCGAGCTCGCGAAGGGCCCGGAGGCCGGACAGCACACCGAGGAGGTGCTGCTCGAGCTCGGCCTCGCGTGGGAGCGCATCGCCGAGCTGAAGAAGGCCGGCGCGATCAACTGAAGGGAGGGTGCGCGCGGCCTACGGGAACACCCCGCGGCGGCGCTTGGCCTCCTTGACGCGGTCGATGCCGCGGATCAACGCCGCGGTACGCAGGCCGACGCGCCGCTGCTCGGCCACCGCCGCGACCTCCTGGTACGCGCGCTGCATCAGCGCGATCAGCCGCGAGTTGACCTCCTCCTCGCTCCAGAAGAACTGCTGGAGCCCCTGCACCCACTCGAAGTACGAGACGGTGACGCCGCCGGCGTTCGCGAGGATGTCGGGCACGACGTAGACGCCGCGCTCGCAGAGGATCGCGTCGGCCTCGAGGCTCGTCGGCCCGTTGGCGCCCTCGACGAGCACGCGGCACGCGAGGCGGTCGGCGTTGCGCTCGGTGATCTGGTTCTGCACCGCGGCCGGGATCAGTATCTCGCAGGGCAGCTCGTGCAGCTCGGCGTTCGTGAGCTCGTCGGCGCGGGGGAAGCCGGCGACGAAGCGCCGCTCGCGCAGCCAGGCGTCGAGCGAGAGCAGGTCGAGGCCCTTCTCGTTCAGCACGCCGCCCTTCGCGTCGGACACCGCGACGACGCGCGCGCCCAGCTGCGACGCGATGCGCGCAGCGGCCGCACCGACGTTGCCGTAGCCCTGCACGGCGACGCGCGCGCCCTCGAGCGGGAGACCGATCCGGCGGCAGGCCTCGACGGTGCACGCGACGACGCCGCGCCCGGTGGCCTCGAGCCGGCCCTGCGACCCGCCGAGCTCGACCGGCTTGCCGGTGACGACGCCCGGGATCGTGTGGCCCTTCTGCTGCGAGTAGGTGTCCATGATCCACGACATCACCTGCTCGTTCGTGCCGAGGTCGGGCGCCGGAATGTCCCGGTCGGGGCCGATCAACTCGATGATCTCCGAGGTGAAGCGCCGCGTGATGCGCTGGAGCTCGGCCTGCGACAGCGCGGTGGGGTCGATGCAGACGCCGCCCTTCGCGCCGCCGAAGGGCAGGTTCATGATCGAGCACTTCCAGGTCATCCAGATCGCGAGCGCGGTGACCTCGCCGAGGTTGACGTCGTCGGCGTAGCGGATGCCGCCCTTGGTCGGGCCCATCGTCAGCAGGTGCTGCACCCGGTAGCCGACTGTCGTTTCGACCGTCTGGTAGTCGTCGCGCCGGAACGGAAACGAGACGACGTGGGCGCGCTGCGGGTGGCGCAGCCGCTCCCAGAGGTTCTCGTCGAGCTTCATCTGCGTCGCGGCGGCGTCGAGCTGCGCCACTGCGAGCCGGTACATCGGAGTGTCCCACTCGTAGGTCGTCGTCACGGCCATTCCCCTCGCTTCGGCAGGCGCGGCCCGGCGCTCGAGAGGGCGCCGCTAGAGGGACCCCGGTTTCAGCAGCTCGGGGGCGAGCGCCTGGACCATCTCGCGGAGGCCCTCGCGCCACGGCACCTCGGCCGGCCCGACCAGTTCGCGCATCCTCGCGTCGCTGGTCATCACGCTCTCGAGCGTGCGCTCGGTCGGCTCGAGCTTCGGCTCGAGCCCGGTCAGCTCGCCGAGGTACGCGCACCACTCCTCGATGCTCACGTGCTCGCTGCCGCACCAGTTGACCGTGCGCGCCGGCACCGACGCGGCGGCGACGAGTCCCGGCAGCGTGCGCAGGATGTCGCGCTGATGCAGCAGCGTGTAGCGGCTCGGGCCGTCGCGGTGAACCGGGATCGGCACGCCGTTCTTCATCATCAGCAGGTGGTACCACGGCCAGCCGCCGGTCTCGCCGTAGGGCGTGTTGAGCCGCGCGATCAGCGTCGGCACGCCGTACTGGCGCGCCCCGGTGCGCACGACGGCCTCGGCGGCGATCTTGACGATGCTGTAGGTCGGCATCATCACGCGGTGGTTGTCGCCGAGCGGGCTCTCCTCGGTGAACACCGTGTGGCCGTCGGGCTGGTAGACGCCGGTCGTCGAGCAGTGGAAGAACGCGCGGCGCGGCCGCGTGTGGGCGAGCAGCAGCCCGGCCGCCTCGGCGTTGGCGCGCAGGTCGCGCTCGAAGTCGGGCTCGCCGGAGCGGCTCACCGCGAAGTGCAGCACGACGTCGAAGTCTTCCGGCAGCGACGAGAAGTCGCCGGACTCGAGGTCGCAGGGCTCGCAGCGCACGCCGCCCCGCTCGAGCTGGGCGCGCACGTCCGGGTTCGTGAAGCGCGCGATGCCCCACACCTCGTTGCGCCGCGCGAGGTCGAGCGCGATCGGCCGGGCGACCTGCCCGGTGAGGCCGGTGACGAGGATCTTCAGGTCCTGCACGTCCGCTCCTTCGGTCCGCTTGCGTCTACGCGCTCGTCGCGCGCGCGGAGGCCTTCATCAGCTCTTCGAGCGCCTCGCCGAAGAGGTCCTTGAACTGCCAGACGTCGGGCACGAGCTCGCGGCACGCGATCAGCCCGAAGTCGAGGTGATCGCGGTAGCTCGTGACGGTGATGTTCAGGCCCTGCCCGTCGGCGACCGCCGAGACCGGGTAGTAGGTCTGCATCTCGGCGCCGCCGCAGTAGAGCGCCTCGCGCGGGCCGGGCACGTTCGAGATGATCACGTTGAAGGGCGGGTTCAGCCGATCCATGATCTTCGTGCGCGCGACGATGCGCGCCGCCTGCGCGAAGAGCGCCGGCGCCGGCACCTCGGTCCAGTCGGTGAGCAGCGTCGCCGGCGTCGCGCGCTGCATGCGCTTCGCGGCCTTCATCGCCTCGTGGATGCGCCGCAGGCGTTCGACCGGGTCGGCGACCACGGGCGCGAGCTCGGCGATCACCTGCGTCACGCGGTTCGTGTACTCGTGCTTCTGGCTCTCGGTGCGCACCGAGACCGGTACCATCGCGACGAGCGGCTCGTCGGGCAGTGCGCCCTTCGCCTCGAGGTAGCGCCGCAGCGCCGAGCCCGACACCGCCATCACGACGTCGTTGAGCGTCGTGCCGAACGCGCGCTTGACGTGCTTGAAGTCCTCGAGCGGCAGCGAGAAGAACGCGAAGCGCCGGTGCGGCGTGATCGAGCGGTTGAAGGGCGTGCGCGGGGCGCTCGTCTGCGGGATCGGGTCGGCGTCGACCTCGGGGCCGCGGCGCCGCAGCCAGCCGCCGGCGAGCGGCAGGCGGTCGAGCCCGGTCGTGCGCGCGACCGCGCCGAGGGCCTCGTTGCTCTCCCACAGGCTGCGCGCGGTGCGGTAGAGCGTGCGCGCGGCGCGCCCCGGCGAGAGCGCGAGGCCGGCGACGCCGCGCGCGATCATCTCGGCCGCGCCCGGCAGCGCCTCGGCCTTCCAGCGCCCCTCCGGCGGCGGCACCGGGTCGCCCTCGGGCCGGCGGTCGAGCATCACCTGGCTCATCTCGGCGCCCGACACGCCGTCGATCGTGCAGTGGTGGATCTTCGTGTAGAGCGCGACGCGGCCGTTCGCGACGCCCTCGATCACGTACAGCTCCCAGAGCGGCCGCGCGCGGTCGAGAGGCCGCGCGTGCAGGCGCGACACGAGCTCCGAGAGCTGCTGGTCGTCGCCCGGCGGCGGCACCGCGATGTGTCGGATGTGGAAGTCGAGGTCGAAGTTCGGATCCTCGATCCAGTAGGGCCGGTCGAGGTCGAGCGGCACCTCGACGAGCCGGCGGCGGTAGGGGGGAAGCAGGTGCAGACGCGTCTCGAGCGTCTGCTCGATCGCGTCGCGAAAGGAGCGGCCGCCGAGCCGCGTAGCGTCGAAGAACGACAGCGACGCGACGTGGCCGAGCTGGCCGCCGGCCTCCATCACGAGGAAGGCGTTGTCGAGACCGGAGAGCTGCTGCACGGGGGCCTCCTGGCAGGAGGGAGGAGGGGGCGAGGCGACGGGCGCACCGGGGCGCGCTGGTCCGGCCACATTCTACCTTGAACCGGCGGCAGAAGCGCCCGACAATGCCGGGCGAACGGCCACGGACGAGGGCGCGGTGCAGCAGCTCGCCGGCAGCGACGCGATCTTCCTGTCTCTCGAGACTCCGACGACCCACGCGCACATCGGCGGCGTGTTCGTCGTCGAGCCGCGCGCCACGGAGCTCGACGACCCGGTCGAGCGCCTCCAGCGCATCCACGAGAACACCGTGCACGCGAAGGAGATGACCGCGGCGCTGCGCGCCCGCGAGATCCAGGCGATGGGCGAGGCGACCTACCCGATCTCGATCATCATGCCCGGCATGGGGCTCAACATCACGGTGTTGAGCTATGTAGACCGGGTCGACTTCGGATTCACGGTGGATCCGGAGCTGATTCCGGACCCGTGGTACCTCGCCGACGGGGTTCCGCTGGCGCTCGAGGAGCTGAAGGACGCGATGGGGATCGACCACTCCGCCCCGCTGCGCCCCGAGCCGCCGCGGGCCCAGGCCCAGGAAGAGGGAGGCAGCGAATGAGCGCCCGCAAGGCCCGCAAGAAGAAGAGCACCCGGAAGAAGTCGAGCCGGAGCTGGAGCGCGCGCAGCGCGGTCGAGGAGCGCCTGCGCGACCTCGAGCGCCGGCTGCCGGCGAACCTGCGCAAGGCGGTGCGCGACCTGCGTTCGAACCTGAAGACGATGCAGCGCCAGGCGGAGAAGATGCGCAAGCAGCGCGAGGCGCGCCTGCGCAAGCTCGGCGACCAGATGCGCCGCGACGCCGTGCGCCTGCTGCGCCGCCTCGAGAAGGCCGTCGAGCCCGCCGCCGCGTCGGGTGGGCGCAAGTCGTCGGCGCGCAAGTCGCCGCGCCGCAAGACGCCGACGCGCCGCAAGTCCACGCGCAAGAAGGCGGGGCGCTGAACCGACCGCGGTGCGCTCCGACGCCCTCGACCAGCTGCTGAGCAGCTACCTCGAGCAGCCGGTCCGGCTCGCGTGGCAGGGGAGCGTTGCCGACGCGCTGCGCGGCGACTTCGAGGGCGTGCACCTCGAGGTGGGCGGCGTCGCGACGGCGTGGCTGCCGCTCGAGCGGATCGCCGTCAGCGCGCGCCGCACGCGCTTCGCGCCGGGCCTGCCGGCGTCGATCCGCGTCGAGGGGCCGGAGGTCGCCGTGACGCTCGCCGAGCGCGACCTGCTGCGCTGGCTCGACGGCTTCCAGCTGCCGTTCCGGCTCGAGCTCGGCGAGAAGGGCATCGTCGTCCACACCGAGTTCGCCGGCCTCGCGCTGTCGGAGGTCGAGACGCGGCTCGAGGTGGTGCGCGGCTGGTTCCTGCTGCGGCCGCGGCGCGCGTCGATCCTCGGCATCCCGAGCGGCGCCGCGCGGCTGTTCCGGCTCTACCTCCCGATCCCGCCGCTGTCGCCCGAGGCGCGGCTCGTCGGCATCGAGCACGCGCCGCGGCGCATCACGCTGCACTTCGGGATCGACGACTTCGACGAGGAGATCTCGATCGGCCTGGCCCGCCGGCTGCGCCGCCGGCTGCTGCCGTGGCTCCCGTGACGCGCGCCGCGCCGCCGCAGCGCTCGGGCAGGGTGGGCCCGGCGTGCTGAGCCCCTACCGCGTGATCGACCTCGCCGACGGGCCGGCCGGGCTGTGCGGCCAGATCCTCGCCGACCTCGGCGCCGACGTGATCGCCGTCGAGCCGCGCGCGGGCGCCGCGTCGCGCCGCCGCGGCCCGTGGGCC
>CAZQYK010000090.1:0-4249 GCA_964597285.1 uncultured Spirochaetales bacterium | reverse complement strand
GCCGCGGCGGGGCTGGGCTATACGAGTCGGCCCCAGACGCAGGGCGTCAAGGGACACGCCGCGCTGGCCGTGGCTTCGGACGGCGACGTGCTGGGCGTGCTGGACTTGTTTCTCTGGACGCGTCCCAACGGCCGGCGCGGCCAAGCGCCGCATCGCAACCGGCGGACGACCGATCAGAAAGAGAGCGGCCGTTGGCTGCGCGGCGAGACGCCGGGCGGCGTCGGGCTGTGGCTGCTCGACCTGCCGGCGCTCTACGACCGGCCGGGCGTGTACGCGGCGACCTCCGACGACGCGCCGCGTTTCATCGCGCTCGGGCGCGCCGCGGCCGCGCTCGCGCGCGCCGAGGCGGTCGACGCGCTCGTCGCCCACGACTGGCACGCCGCGCTCGCGATCGGGAGCCTGCGCTGGGCGCCGCCGGTCGACGCGCGCATCGCGGCGGTGCAGGTCGTGCACAACGGCGCGCACGTCGGCCGCTTCGCCGCGGCCGAGATGGCGCGCACCGGGCTGCCCGATCGCGCGTTTGGGATCGACGGCGTCGAGTTCTACGGAGACCTGTGCCTGCTGAAGGCCGGGATCGCGCCGGCCGACCGCATCGTCGCCGTGTCGCCGCGCTACGCGCGCGAGCTCCAGACCCCGGAGCTCGGGGGCGCGCTCGACGGCCTGTACCGCGCCCGCGCCGAGCGGCTGTCGGGGATCGCGAACGGCATCGACACCGCGCGCTTCGACCCCGCGCGCGACCCGGCGCTCGCCGCCCCGTTCTCGGCCGAGCGGCCCGAGGGACGCGCGCGCTGCCGCGAGGCGCTGTGCGCGGCGCTCGGGCTCGGCGCGCCGCCGCCCGGACGCCTGGTCGCCGCGGTCGGGCGCCTCACTGCCCAGAAGGGATGGGACGTGCTCGCCGATTCGCTCGACGCGCTGGTCGCCGACGGCGCGAGCGTGGCGCTGCTCGGCGACGGCGACCCGGCGCTCGCCGCCCGGCTCGACGCCGCGGTGCGGCAGCACGCCGGGCGCGTCGCGTTCGAGCGCGGCTGGAACGAGCCGCTCGCGCGGCGCCTGTACGCCGGGGCCGACGCGTTGCTCGCACCGTCGCGCTTCGAGCCGTGCGGGCTGGTGCAGCTGCTGGCGCAGCGCTACGGAAGCCTGCCAGTGGCGCACCGGGTGGGGGGCCTCGTGGACACGATCGCGGACGGCGACACCGGCGTGCTCTTCGAGCCGCTCGACGCCGCGACCCTCGCGGCGGCCGTGCGCCGCGCCGGCGCGCTGCTCGCCGGTGCCGGCGCCGCGGCGCTGCGCGCGCGTCTGCTGCGCTGCGACGTGTCGTGGAGCGGCCCGGCGAAGCGTTGGGAGGAGCTCCTCGAGGGCGCGGTGCGCGAAGCGCGCGCACGCGGGTAGCCGGAGCGGCGGTGGATCTCGAAGCGGGAACGCCGCATCCGCTCGGAGCGACCTGGGACGGCCGGGGCGTGAACTTCGCGCTCTTCTCGGCCCACGCCGAGCGCGTCGAGCTGTGCCTGTTCGACGGCGACGGCGGTCTCGAGCGCGCGCGCCACGCGCTGCCGCGCCGCAGCGGCGACGTCTGGCACGGCTACCTGCCCGAGTCCGGGCCGGGCCTGCTCTACGGCTACCGCGTGCACGGCCCGTGGTGCCCGGAGCAGGGGCTGCGCTTCGACCCCGCCAAGCTCCTCGCCGACCCGCACGCGCGCGCGCTCAGCGGGCCGGTGCGCTGGGACGAGGCGCTCGCGGCGCGTCCCGGCGGCGACGCGCCGCCGCCCGACACCGCGCCCTTCGTTCCGCGCAGCGTCGTCGTCGATCCCGCGTTCGACTGGGGCGACGACCGCCCGCCGGAGACGCCGTGGAGCCGCACCGTGATGTACGAGTGCCACGTCAAGGGCCAGACGGTGCTGCACCCGGCCGTTCCGCCCGAGCGCCGCGGGGGCTACCTCGGCCTCGCCGAGCCGGCGGTGATCGACGCGCTGCGCTCGCTCGGCGTCACCGCGCTGTCGCTGCTGCCGGTGCAGCACGCGGCAATCGACGCACACCTCGGGCGCCTCGGCCTGACGAACTACTGGGGCTACGGGACGCTCGGCTTCTTCGCGCCCGACGCGCGCTTCGCGAGCGGCGGCCGGGGCGAGCAGGTGCGCGAGTTCCGCGAGATGGTGCGCGCGCTGCACGCCGCCGGGCTCGAGGTGATCCTCGACGTCGTCTACAACCACACCCCCGAGACCGACCCGCGCGGCGCGACGCTTTGCCTGCGCGGCGTCGACGACCGGAGCTACTACCGGCAGGATCCGGCGCGGCCCGGCGAGTACGAGGACTTCAGCGGCTGCGGCAACACGCTCGACCTGCGCAGCCCGCCGGCACTCGACCTCGTGCTCGAGAGCCTGCGCTACTGGGTGAGCGAGATGCACGTCGACGGCTTCCGCTTCGACCTCGCGCCGGCGCTCGTGCGCGACGCCGAGGGCCGCTTCGACGCCGACGCCCCGCTGCTTCGGCGCCTCGCCGACGACCCGCTGCTCTCGCGCGTCAAGCGCGTCGTCGAGCCGTGGGACCTCGGCCCGGACCCCGAGTGGCTCGGCGCGTTCCCACGCGGCGTGGCGGAGTGGAACGGGCGCTACCGCGACGCGGTGCGGCGCTTCTGGTGCGGTGACCCGCACGCGCGCGCCGAGCTCGCGTCGGCCTTCGCCGGCTCGAGTGCGGTGTTCGCGCCGCGCGGCCGGCCGCCGCAGGACAGCGTCAGCTTCGTCACCTGCCACGACGGCTTCACGCTGCTCGACGCCGTCAGCTACACGCGCAAGCACAACGACGCGAACCTCGAGGAGGGCCGCGACGGGCGCGACGGCGAGCCCTGCTGGAGCTTCGGCGTCGAGGGCCCGACGCGGCGGCCCGACGTGCTGCGCGCGCGGGAGCGCGCCCGCCGCAGCCTCGTCGCGACGCTCGCGCTCTCGCTCGGCGTGCCGATGCTCTCGCACGGCGACGAGTGGAGCCGCACCCAGCGGGGCAACAACAACGCCTACTGCCACGACTCCGAGCTCACGTGGATCGACTGGGCGCCGTTGCCGTCGCGCGAGGCCTTCCGCGACTTCGTGCAACGCGCGTTCGCGATGCGCCGCGCGAACGCGGTGTTCCGCCGGCAGCGCCACTTCTCCGGCGAGCGCGTCGGCCGCTCGGGGCTGCGCGACATCGCGTGGCTGCGGCCCGACGGCCGCGAGCTCGAGCCGTCCGATTGGGACGCGCCGGGCCACGCGCTCGGCATCTGGCTCGCGGCCGAGGGCGCCGACGAGCGCGACGAGGACGGCGAGCCGTTGATCGCGCGCTCGGCGCTGCTGCTGCTCAACGGCGCCCCCGACCCGGTGCGCTTCGCACTGCCGAAGCCGCCGCGGCCGGGCCGCTGGACGCTGCGCCTCGACAGCGCGGGCCCGGCCCCGCCCGACCCCTCCGACGGCGACCGCCAGGCCGTGCGCGGCCACGCGCTCGTGCTGCTCGAGTGGGAGGGCGAGGCGTGAGCGGCGGCGCGGCCGAGGCCGAGGCGTGAGCGGCGGCATCGGCGCGGCCGAGATCGAGGCGCTGCTCGCCGGACGCCACTCCGACCCGCACCGCGTGCTCGGCGCGCACCCGGACCGGCGCGACGGCGTGTCCGGCGCGTGGCTGCGCGCGCTGCACCCGGAGGCGCGCCGCATCGAGTGCCTGCTGCCCGACCGCACGCCGCTGGCGCTGCGCGCGGTCGCGCCGGGTCTGTTCGAGGGCTTCGCAGCGGGGCTCGCGCCGCCGTTCGCGTACCGCCAGCGGCTGCACTTCGCCGACGGCGCGTGGGAGCGCGACGACCCGTACCGCTTCGCGCCGACGCTCGGCGATCTCGATCTGCACCTGATCGGCGAGGGGCGCCACTGGCGCCTGTGGGAGGCGCTCGGCGCGCACGCGTGCCGCGTCGACGGCGTCGACGGCGTGCGCTTCGCGGTCTGGGCGCCGAACGCGGCCGGCGCCAGCGTCGTCGGCGACTTCTGCGCGTGGGACGGGCGCCTGCTGCCGATGCGCGCGCTCGGCCGGTCGGGCGTGTTCGAGCTCTTCGTGCCCGGCGTCGGCGTCGGCGCGCTCTACAAGTTCGAGATCCGCACGCGCTCGGGCGAGCGGCGCGAGAAGACCGACCCGCTCGCGCGCGAGCTCGAGCACCCGCCGGCGTCGGCGTCGCGCGTCGCGGCCTCGCGCCACCGCTGGGGCGACGCCGCGTGGCTCGAGCGCCGCGCCGAGCGCGACCCGC
>CAZQYK010000089.1:0-3639 GCA_964597285.1 uncultured Spirochaetales bacterium | reverse complement strand
CGGCGCCCTCGAGGACCGAGATCATCAGGTCGAGCGCCTCGACGTCGGTCGGGTCGCGCTCGAGCGCCCGGTCGAGCACCGCGAGCGCCGCATCGGCGTCGCCGCGCGACGCGGCGAGCCAGGCCGTGCGCACCGGCGTCGAGGCCGGCGCGTCCGCTCCGCCCGACGCGGCCTCGTCGCCCGGCGCTCCGCTCTCGGCACGCGCGCGCGCGTAGAGCTGCGCGGCGTGATCCGGGTCGCCGAGCTCGCGCTGCCAGATGTCGCCCATCTCGGCGTACACGCGCGCGCGCTCCTCGGCCGACGCGGCGTGCTCGATCTGCTGCTCGCAGACCTGGAGCACGGCGGCCCAGCTGCGCCGCGCCGCGTAGAGCCGGCGCAGCTGCTGGAGGGCGCGCCGCAGCTTCGGGTCGAGGCGCACGGCCTCGGTGCACGCGGCGATCGCGGCGTCGACGTCGCCGAGCCGCTCCTCGCAGAGCTGGGCCAGCCGCAGCGACAGCTCGGCGCGGGCGCGTCGCTCGCGCGCGAGCCCGGGCGCGGCCAGGCGCCGCCGGTAGAGGTCGCCCAGCCCCGGCCAGTCGGCGCGCATGAAGAGCTGCTCTTCGAGCAGCTCGAAGGCGGCGCGGTCGTCGGGATCCGCGTCGAACCGGGCCGCAGCGTCCTGGGGCGTGGCGGTCAAGGAGCCTCCGCGCGGGCCGCGGCGCACGGCGCCGCCAGACCCCCACCGGCGCATCGGAGCGCCGCGCGCGCCACTTGACTCTCCGCCGAGCGCACCGGGCGCCGCGCCGCCCGGCCGATTCCCGAACGGAGCCCCTCGCTTGGGCCGTCCGGCTGCCGGCCCTGGCGGCTCAGGCCCCGAGCCGATCGCGTCGATACACGGCCGATGGACTCGGCCCTGACGCTCGTCGTCGTGACGACCCTCTCGTGTGTCGCGCTGGCGCTGCTGGTGCGCTTCGGGCGCGAGCGGTCGGGGCTGATCAACGCGGTGCTGGCGCTCGTCGTCGCGCTGGCGCTGTGGAGCGGCGGGGTCGGGCTCGCGCACGCGTCGGCCGAGCCGGTGTGGCGGCTGGCGGCACTGCGGATCTCGCTGCTCGGCATGTTCGCCGCGTCGGGCCTGTGGCTGCTCGTGGCGCTGCGCCAGCACTGGCCGCGTCAGACCGCCGGCATGGGCGCGAGCTGGCTCGCGCTGACCCCGGCGCTCGTCTTCTTCGTCGGCGCGATCGGCAACGCCGGCGACGGCTGGGTCCTGCGCGTCGACCCGGTCTTCGATCCCCGACCGTCGCTGTGGGCCGGTCCGATCGGCTGGGCGCTGCTCGTCGTCGCGCGGCTCGCGGCCTGCGCCGGCTCGGCGCTCTTCGCGCTCTCGGCGCTGCGGCTGTGGCGGCGCGGCGAGCGCGTGCCGGCGCTCGCGCTCGGGCTGTCGCTGCTCGGTCCGCCGCTCGCCGGCGCCGCGCTGCTGTCGGGCTTCGTCGGGCCGACCTTTCCGATCGTGCCCGCCGCCGAGACCCTCGCGACGCTCGTGCTCGCGGTCACGGCACTGCGCTACCAGCTGCTCGAGCCGCCGCCGATCGGGCACCGCGAGGTGATCGACCACCTGCGCCACGGCGTCCTGATCGCGACCGCCGGAGGCGAGATCGTCGACCACAACGCCGCGGCCGCGCGCCTGCTCGGCGGCGCGCCGACCGGCGCGTCGATGGCGCAGGTTCTGTCCGAGCTCGCCGCGCCCGAGCGGCGCGACTCCGTGCGCGAGGCGCTCGCCGCCGCCGAAGAGCTCTGCGACCCGGTGTCGGTCCAGCTCGAGTGTCGCGACGATCGACACCTGGAGGTGTCGATTCGATCGATCCGCGCGGAAGCGCACGGCGAGCCGGGCGAGGCGCTGGGACAGGTGGCGGTGCTGCGCGACCGCAGCGAAGAGCGCCGCTACGTCGAGGCGGCGATGCGCACCCAGAAGCTCGAGACGGTCGGAACGCTGGCCGCCGGCATCGCGCACGAGGTCAACAACCCGCTCGCCTTCGTGCGAGCGAACCTCGGCGAGATCGCGCGGATGTCCGAATCGGTCGACGCATGGCGCCGGCGCGGCGGGTCGGCGCTCGCCGACGACCTCGCCGAGCTCGGCGAGCTCGCCCACGACGCGATCGAGGGCCTGAAGCGCATCCAGCAGGCCGTCTCCGACGTGCGGCGCCTGGCCGCGACGCCGAACGCCGCCACCGACAGCGTCGCGCTCGACGCGGTCGTGCTCGACGCCGTGCGTCTCGTCGAGCTGCGCGCGGGGCGGCGCGTCGCGGTCGAGACGCGCCTCGCGCCGGACCTGCCGACGATTCGCGGCTCGCGGCAGCTGCTGGTGCAGGCCGTGCTGAACCTGCTGATCAACGCGCAGCAGGCGCTCGACGGCACCGAGCGGCCACGCGTCGACGTCGAGACCGGCACCGATGCCGACGCGGTCTGGCTGCGCGTGCGCGACAACGGCCCCGGCGTGCCCGAGGTGCTGCGCGAGGCGATCTTCCGGCCCTTCTTCACGACGGCGCGCGAGCGCGGCGGGCGCGGCCTCGGGCTCAGCGTCGCCGCGGACATCGCGCGCGAGCACCGGGGCTCGCTCGAAGTCGAGCCGGGCGAGAGCGGGGCGAGCTTCGTGATGCGGATCGCGATTCCGCCGGAGGACGCCTAGCCATGCACCCGGGAGTCGCTCCGGCGCTGTGCACGCTCGGCATGTCGCTCGCGATGTCGCTCTACCTCTCGGCGCGGCGCCACAAGGAGCCGCTGCACTGGATGCTGCTCGGCTTCCTCGCGAGCCTCGCGCTCTGGACCGGTGGCACGCTGGTGCGCTTCTCGGCGACGACGCAGGAGGGTCTCGCCGTCGGCGTCAAGCTCGTGCTCACCGGCGTGCTGCTCAGCAGCTCCTTCTGGCTGCTGGCCGCGGCGCTCTACGAGCGCGGCCGCGCGCAGCCGCGTCCCGGACTGCCGATGCTGGTGCTGGTCGGCAGCTCGCTTCTCGCGCTGGCGCTGTTCACGAACGAGGGCCATCGGCTCTTCGTCCGCAAGCTCGACTTCGCGTCGGTCGAGGCCGGACCGCGCGCGTTCGGCGGCCCGCTCTTCTGGCTCTTCCTCGCCTGGAGCTACGGCTGTGTGGCGACCGGCATGGCATTCTACCTGCGCGCGGCGCGCACGATGCTGCGCGCCGAATCGCGGCGCCGCGGCCTCGTGCTCGCGCTCGCGGCGGCCGTGCCGCTCGCGACGAGCACGGTCTACGTGTTCCAGCTCGTGCCGGTGAGCTTCGACCTCACGCCGACGGGGCTCACGCTGTCGATCGCGATGCTGTGGGTCGCCGTGTTCCGCTACCGGCTGCTCGAGAGCCTGCCGGTCGCGCGCGACGCGGTCGTCTCGCGTCTCGACGACGGGGTCGTGATGGCGAGCGCCGGCGGGCGCATCACCGACTGGAACTCGGCCGCCGCGCGCATCCTCGGCCCGCCGGGCCTGCGCCCGGGCGAGCCGCTCGCCGAGGCGCTCGCGCGCCTCGACGCGGCGGACGACGGCCGCGTCGTCGAGGTGACGACCGCCGTCGTCGACGAAGGGCGCGGCGAGCCCAGCGGCCAGTTCGCGATCCTCACGGACCGCACCGAGATCGACCGGATCGAGCGCCTCGCG
>CAZQYK010000088.1:0-12788 GCA_964597285.1 uncultured Spirochaetales bacterium | reverse complement strand
CCGCGCCTCGAGCGAGACCGAGATCTCGTCGGGCCCGAGATCGAGCGGATCGCCGTCGACCTCGAGCGTGACGCGGCCCGCCGCGTCGAGCTGGCGCAGCAGCGCGCCTCCGTCGGCCGCGGCGAGCGCGGCCTTGAGCGCCGGCATCCGCTTGCCCACGCGCGGCCCGAGCGCACGGAAGTTCGGCCGCACCTGATGAGCGACGTAGGCGTCGGCGTCGCGCGCGAGGTGGAGCGCGTGGACGTTCAGCTCGTCGCGGATCAGGCCCTCGTAGGCGCGCAGCCGCGGCGCGAGGTCGGGGTCGGCGAGCACCACCTCGGCGGCAGAGAGCGGCTGGCGCACGCGCAGCTTGTTCGCGGTGCGCACCTGGAGGCCGAGCGACACGATCTCGCGCACTGCGCCCATCTCGCGCGAGAGCGCCGCGTCGATCGCGTCGAGATCGGGCTCGGGGTAGTCGGCGAGGTGCACGCTCTCGGGCCTTCGGTCGCCCCACGGCCCGGCGACGAGGTTGCGCCACATCTCCTCGCTCGCGAAGGGCAGGAAGGGCGCGAGCAGGCCGGCGAGCGCCGCGAGGCACTCGTAGAGCGTCCAGTGCGCGTCGAGCTTGTCGGCGCCGAGGCCCGGGGCCCAGAAGCGGTCGCGCGAGCGGCGCACGTACCAGTTCGACAGCGCGTCGACGAAGTCGCCGAGCGCGCCGGTCGCCTCGTAGACGCGGTAGGCGTCCATGTGCTCGCGCACCGCGCGGGTCGCGAGCGCCAGCTCGGAGAGCACCCAGCGGTCGATCAGCGCGCGCTCGCGCGCCGGGCGGCGCCCGCCGCTGCACGCCGGATCCGTCGGGTCGAAGCCGTCGATCTCGGCGTAGATCGTGAAGAAGGCCCAGACGTTGCGCAGCTTCAGCGGCAGCTCGCGCTGCGCGGCGCGCACCCCCGCGAGCGAGTGGCGCGTCGGGTTCCACGGCGGGTTGCTCGAGTAGAAGAACCAGCGGAACGCGTCGGCGCC
Source organism: uncultured Spirochaetales bacterium (assembly GCA_964597285.1). GTDB lineage: Bacteria > Myxococcota_A > UBA9160 > UBA9160 > SMWR01 > JAHEJV01. The sequence goes on along the minus strand of CAZQYK010000088.1, from coordinate 11,789 downwards.
CGGCGCCGGCGAGCTCGGGTCGTCGACCCAGACCTTCGCGTCGGCCGCGAGCCCCGGCACCTCGCGCGGCAGGATCCGCGCGTCGTGCGGCGCCGGCGCGACGCCGAGCTGCTTTGCGTCCTCGGGCGCGAGGTGGATCACGCGCCGCGGCAGCGCCGCCGGGCGCAGCTCGAGCTCGAGCGCGCCCTCCGGCCGGTCGCCGCGGTACACGCGCACGCGCGCCGACGCGCCGCCGAGGTCGAGCCCCTCGTAGTCCTCGCGCGCCACCGCGGCCCGGCCCGGCGCGAGCTCGCCCTCGGCCGGCGCGACGACGGCGAACTCGAGTCGCACGCGGTCGAGGATCACCTCGGGCGGCGTGTAGTTGCCCTTGCTCTTCGACTCCTTCTTGCCGTCGCGATCGGCGACGTGGCCGAGCACGATGCAGGTCTTGAAAGGGTGGGGCTTCTCGCGCTCCGGAAAGAGCAGCGTCGAGATCCACAGGAGCGAGTTGAACCAGCCGCGGGTCTGGTCGATCGCCTCGGAGATGAAGTCGGCCGGGAAGCTCGCCTCGAACTCCTCGTGCCCGCGGTGCGGCCAGCCCCACTGCGCGAAGGGCATCGAGCCCGAGTCGAACCACGCGTCGATCACCTCGGGCACGCGGCGGTAGACGCCGGGCTCGCCCGGGCGCGTCCACGTCACCTGGTCGATCCACGGCTTGTGCACGATCAGGTGCGGCGAGAGCGAGGGATCGTCGCGGCGCGCGCGCTCGAAGGGCGCGAAGGCCTCGGGGTTGCGCTCGCGGATCTCGGCGACCGAGGCGGGCGCCTCCATCCGCCCGGTCTCGTCGTTGATCCAGACGTTCAGCGGCGTGCCCCAGAAGCGCTCGCGCGAGAGCGCCCAGTCGACGTTGTTGCGCAGGAAGTCGCCGAAGCGGCCGTCGCGGACGTTCTCGGGCAGCCACTGGATGCGCGCGTTGTTCGCGAGGGCCTCGTCGACGTGCGCGGTGGTGCGGACGTACCACGCGGGGCGCGCGTACTGGATCAGCGGGTCGGCGTCGGAGCGCACGCAGAAGGGGTACTCGTGGCGGATCTGCTCGGCGTGCCAGAGCAGGCCGCGCTCGCGCAGCGCGCGGACGAGGTCGCGGTCGGCCTCCTTGACCCAGCGCCCGGCGAAGGCCGGGTCGGCGATCTCGGGGTCGAAGCGGCCGTCGGGGCGCACCGCGCACAAGAGCGGCAGCTCGGGGTCTCGCTGCTGCTCGCGGCGCAGCAGCTCGAAGTCGACCTCGCCAAAGGCCGGCGCCGCGTGCACGACGCCGGTGCCGGCGTCGAGCTCGACGAAGTCGGCCGCGACCACGCGCCACAGGTCGGCGCTCGCGTGACGCGCCTCGAACCAGTCGAAGGGCGGGCGGTAGCGGCGCCCGACGAGCTCGGCGCCGCGCAGCGTGCGCTCCACCGGGAGCTCGCGGCCGACCTTCTCGGCCAGCGCCTCGCGCAGCGCCGCGGCGACGACCAGGCGCCGGTCGCCGTCGCGCACCACCGCGTAGTCGACGTCGGCGCGCAGCGCCGCGAAGCTGTTCGACGGCAGCGTCCACGGCGTCGTCGTCCAGACGAGCAGGCTCGTGTCCGGGTCGTCGGCGAGCGGCAGACGCACGGTGATCGACGGGTCGTCGACCGTGCGGTAGCCCTCGCCGACCTCGGCCGCCGACAGCACGGTGCCGCCCTGCGCCCACCACCAGACGACCTTGTGGCCGCGGTAGAGGAGGCCTCGCTCGAACAGCTTCGACAGCGCCCACCAGACGCTCTCGACGTAGCTCTGGTGGTAGGTGACGTAGGCGTCGCCCATGTCGAGCCAGAAGCCGAGCTTCTCGGTGAAGCGCTGCCACTCCTCGGTGTAGCGAAAGACGCTCTCGAGGCAGCGACGCACGAAGGGCTCGACGCCGTAGGCGGCGATCGCCTCGCGCCCCGAGATGCGCAGCTCCTTCTCGACCTCGATCTCGACCGGCAGCCCGTGCGTGTCCCAGCCGGCCCGCCGCGGCACGTGGAAGCCCCGCATCGCCTTGTAGCGGGGGATCACGTCCTTCATCACCCGCGTCAGCGCGTGGCCGTTGTGCGGCAGGCCGTTCGCGGTCGGCGGCCCCTCGTAGAACACGAAGCGCGGGCCGCCGCGGCGCAGCGCGAGCTGCTTCGCGAACACGTCGCGTCCGCGCCAGAACTCGCGGATCCGTGACTCGGCGTCAGGGAAGTCGACGACCGGGGCCACGCGTTCGAAGACGCCGCCATTCTTCATGCGGCGCATAAGCTACCATGGCGTTCCCCGCGTCGGTCCCGCCGGCGGCACCGACGACGCCCGAGCCGAGCGCCGATCTCGCCGGATCCGGGCGATCCGGAACGTCCCGAGCGCCGGCCACGAGGAGGCTCCCCCTTGGCCGACTACTTCGTCCCGACGATGCGCCTGTACCTGGATCAGCTGGTCGACTGGAAGACGCTGCTCCCGCTGCGCTCCGGCGGCGAAGTCGACGTCGAGGCCGAGGTCGGCGCGTACCACACGATCCTCGAGACCACCGCGCAGCTCGCCGAGAGCTTCCAGGCCGAAGCGCGCGAGCACTGGGCCGAGGAGGCGACGCTGACCGACGACGGCGGCGCGACCTCGCCGCCGCACATCCGCGCCGCGTACGATCAGCTCGCCGAAGCGGGGCTCGTGAGCCTGCCGGTGAGCGAGGCCTACGGCGGCTACGGCCTGCCGGCGCTGCTCAACGGCATCTATCTCGAGATGCTCTCGCGCGCCGACGCGAGCCTGATGATGGTCGTCGGCCTCCAGGCCGGCGCGGCCGGCGACATCGAGAAGTACGGCAGCGAAGAGGTCAAGAAGAAGTGGCTGCCGAAGTTCGCGAGCGGAGAGGTCGAGGGCTGCATGGACCTGACCGAGCCGCAGGCCGGCAGCGACCTCGGCGGCATCACGACGCGGGTCAGCGAGCTCGAGGGCGACACGGTGCGCGTCGACGGCCAGAAGATCTTCATCTCGAACGGCGGCTGCGAGGTGCACCTGGTGCTCGCGCGCGAGGCCGAGACCTTCGACGACTCGAAGGGCACGACGCGCGGCCTGTCGCTGGTGCTCGTGCCGCGCCACCGCGACGACGGGTCGCCGAACGGCGTGCGCGTGACGCGCCTCGAGAAGAAGCTCGGCATCCACGGCTCGGCCACCTGCGAGGTCGTGTTCGAGGGCGCGCACGGCGTGCGGCTCGGGAAGAAGGCCGGGGGCTTCCGCGCGATGCTCGACCTGATGAACATGGCGCGCCTCGGCGTCGCGTCGCAGGCGCTCGGCCTCGCCGAGGGGGCGATGCGCGACGCGGCCGCCTACGCGCGCGAACGACAGCAGTTCGGAAAGCCGATCGCCGAGCAGCCGCTGGTGCTGAACGTGCTCTCGAAGATGGTCGTGAACACCGAGGCCGTGCGCGCGCTGCTCTACCGCACCTACGGCCTGCTCGACGGCGTGCTCGCGCGCGAGCGCGCGCTGGCGCGCGAGGAGCTGCCCGACGTCGAGCGCTCGCGCCTCGAGAAGGAGCTCGAGCGCGACAACACGCGCGTCCGCCTGCTGACGCCGCTGTGCAAGTACTACGCCACCGAGGTCTGCACCGACCTGACGATGGACGCGCTCCAGGTCTTCGGCGGCATCGGCTTCACGCTCGACTCCGACATCGGAAAGCTGCACAACGACAGCCTGATCATGACGATCTACGAGGGCACGAGCGAGATCCAGGCCTCGTTCGCGCTGCGCGAGATGGGCAAGGGCGCGCTCTCGGTGGTGTTCGCCGAGGTGCGCGCCGAGCTCGACGCGATGGACGGCGACGCGGCGCGCGCGCCGCTCGCGCAGCGCGTGCGCGAGGCCACCCGGCGCATCGAGCAGACGCTCGGCACGCTCGCCGCCGACATGGGTTACGCGCTGCTGCGCGCGCGGATGATGGCCGAGATGGTGATCGACGTGATCGCCGCCGCCGAGCTGCTGAAGCAGGCGGGCGTCGACCCGTCGCGCATCGACCTCACCGACAGCTTCATCCGCCGGCGCATGCTCTCGGTCGAGCACAGCGCGCGTCGCATCGAGGAGAACGCGAACGACCGCGTCGACCTCGACCGGCGGGTGCTCGCCCGCCTGTAGATGCGGGTCCGCGTCCTCGGCTCGTGCGCGGGCGGCGGCCTGCCGCAGTGGAACTGCGGCGGCCCGAACTCGGAGCGCGCGCGCCGCGGCGACCCCGACGTGCCGCCGCGCACGCAGCCCTCGCTCGCGGTGTCGGCCGACGGCGCGCGCTGGACGCTGCTGAACGCGAGCCCCGACGTCCGGCAGCAGCTCGCCGCGTTCGCGGCGCTGCACCCCCGCCCGGGAACGCGCGACCTCCCGCTCGACGGCGTCGTGCTGACCTGCGCCGAGCTCGACTGCGCGCTCGGGCTGCTCGTGATGCGCGAGGCGCTCTCGTACCGGATCGTCTCGACCGCATGGGTGCGCAGCGCGCTGCTCGAGCACAACGCGGCGTGGCGCCTGCTCGAGCCGGCGTGGGGCGTCGCGCGCCTCGACGCGCCGCTCGTGCTCGACGCCGCCGGCGCGCTCGAGCTGCGGATGTTCCCGGTCGCGCCGAAGGTGCCGACCTGGCTGCGCGACGTCACGAAACCGCACCCGGAGACGACCGTCGGCCTGCGCCTCACCGACCGGCGCAGCGGCGCCCGGCTCGTGTTCGTGCCCGGGCTCGCGGCGCTCGACTCGGCCGTGCTCGCCGAGCTCGCGGCCGCCGACGTGCGCTTCGTCGACGGCACCTTCTTCACCGCCGACGAGCTCCGCGCGCTGCGCCCCGGCGCGCCCGACGCCGCGGCGATGGGCCACCTGCCGGTCACCGGCCCCGAGTCGAGCCTCGCGGCCCTCGCCGAGCTGCCGGGACGCACGCTCTACATCCACATGAACAACACGAACCCGCTGCTCGACGCCGGCTCGCCCGAGCTCGCGCGCGTGCACCGCGCCGGCGTCGAGGTCGCAGCCGACGGCCTGGAGCTCGAGATTTGAGCGGAGGCGCCGAAGCGGAGGCGTTCGAGGCGCGCCTGCGGGCGATCGGAGCCGAGCGCTACCACCACCGCCACCCGTTCAACCTGCGCATGCACGCGGGGACGCTGTCGCAGGGCGAGCTGCGCTGCTGGGTCGCGAACCGCTACTACTACCAGACGCGGATCCCGATCAAGGACGGCCTGATCCTCGCGAAGGCCGCCGACCCGGCGTTCCGCCGCGACTGGATCGGCCGGCTGCACGACCACGACGGCACGGCAGAGCGCGAGGGCGGCCTCGCGCTGTGGCTCGCGCTCGCGCGCGCGGTCGGGCTCGACCCCGAGCGGGTCGCCGCGCAGCGCGACGTGCTGCCGGGCGTGCGCCGCGCGTGCGACGCGTACGTCGCATTCGTCGAGAGCCACGGCCTGCTCGAGTCGGTCGCCGCGTCGCTGACGGAGCTCTTCGCCGGCGACCTGATGGGCGCGCGCATCGCCGCCTTCGAGCGCCACTACCCGTGGGTCGACGCCGACGGCCTGCGCTACTTCCGCAGCCGCACGGTGCAGGCGCCGGCCGACGCGCGCTTCGGCCTCGCCTACGTGCTCGAGCACGCGCGCACGGGCGCCGACCGCGAGCGCTGCGCCGCCGCGCTCGAGCGCAAGTGCGACATCCTGTGGTCGCTGCTCGACGCGATCGAGCGCGCGCACGCACCGCTCGCGTTCTCGCGCGCCGCGCAGCCGCGACTCGAAGACCCGGAGCCGCTCGTCGTGCTGCCCGAGCGCGCCGGCGCGCTCGGCGGCAGCGGCCGCGAGATCCTCGCGCTCTGCGACGGCCGCCGCCGCCCGGTCGACGTCGCCGCCGCGCTGCGCGCGCGCCACCCCGACGTCGCCGACCTCGAGGCCGACGTCCACGACTTCCTCGACGAGATGCTGCGGCTCGGGGTGCTGACCGGGGCGCCGGCCGCTCGCGCGAGTTGACCGCGGTCGGCCGGACGTGCTCGAATCCGCCGGGATGCGGTCGCTCGTCGCTCGGGTCGGCTGGACGGCGCTCGCGCTGGCGACCGCCTGCGCGGGAGACCCGCCCCCGAAGCCGCTGCTCGCGCCGGGGCACGCCGGCGCACCGGGCGTCCGCGAGTTCCTCGTCTGCGCGCCGAACACCGTGCTGTCGCTGCCCGCCGACCTGCAGCACGGCACCGCGCCGCTGCGCGAAGAGATCGCGGCCCACCTGCGCGAGCACGGGCGCGAGGTCGAGTGGGTCGACCTGTACGAGGCGAAGCAGGCCTGGTCGCGGGCGCTCGCGACGGCGAAGCGGGCCGACGCGATCGAGAGCACGCCGGCGTTCTTCGCCGACGAGCTCGCGCGCGAGCGTTCGTTCGATGCGCTCCTGATGCCGTCGATCCTGGTGCACGAGGCCCCCGCGAGCCGCGGCTTCGCGAGCTGGGACGGAGTCCGGCGCAAGCTGGGCGTCGGCGAGATGCGGACGCGCAGGAGACGCGCGCGTCGGGTCGCGCAGAGCCTCCCGCAGATGCCGGTGACCTCGCTGCACCTGATGGTCTTCTCCCGCTCGGGCGAGCGCGTGTTCGAGGGCCGCGGCGGTCTGGAGATCACGGTCGAGGTCGGTGCCGGGTTCGGCTCCGAAGGGCGCGAGCTCGAGCTGCGGCCCCGCTCCGACCTGTTCCGCGACCGGTCGGCGCTGCGCGAGGGCGTCGAGGTCGCGTTCGGCCCGTACCTGGGTCCGCCGCCGGGGCCGTGACCGGGTGACGCTCCGCGCGACGCTGCTTCCGCTCGCGCTGCGGGCGCTCTCGTGCGTCGGATCGCGCAGCCCGACGGTTGCGGTGCACGACTGGCACGTCGTCGAGCTCGACGGCGTGCGCCACGTCGCAGAGCTCCACAGCGTCGAGCTCCGGGCGCGCGCCGCCGAGCTCGCGGGCTTCCAGGCCGCGTTCGCGCACCTGGTGGGCGCGCCGACCGGGGCGCAGCGTCCGACGACGATCCATCTGGTGCGACATCCCGCGATCGCCGGCCAGCTCGGCCTCGGCCGGGTCAGGGGTGGATGGGCGATGAAGGCGCTCGACGGCTCGTACGGCTGCGTGCTGTCGCGCGGGCACCCGGTCGAGACCCGCCAGATCCTGTTCCACGAGTACACGCACTTGCGGCTCCATCACTACCGGCATCTGCCGCTCCCGCGCTGGTACAACGAGGGCCTCGCGGAGTACTTCAGCACGCTCGGCATCCGCGACGGCGCGCTCGTCATCGGCGCCGCGCGGATCGACCATCTCCAGTGGCTGAGCCGCCGGCCGCCGCTCCCGGTCGGGCGGCTCGTCTCCTCGCCGGCTCGGGTCGTGAGTGGCGACCTCTACGCGACGTCGTGGCTGCTCGTGCACCACCTGCTCGCCACTCCGAAGGGCCGGCAGGAGCTTGCCCGCTTCGAGAAGGAGCTCGCGCTCGGCGCCGCGATCGACGACGCGCGCGAAGCCGCGTTCGGACGCCCCTTCGAGGCGCTCGACGACGAGCTCGCGACCCACCTCGGCCACCTGCTGCAGGGCTTCGCCGCCGAGAACGCGCTCGACCCGCGTGAGATCGCGGTCGCGACGCCGCCCGAGCCGGCGCCGATCGCGCCGGCCGAGGTCGCGCACGGACTGGCAGCGCTCGCGCTGTCTCCGATCGAAGACGCCGACGACGACGCCGAGGACGCCGACCTGGGCACGCTGCGCCGTCTGCTCGAGACCGCCGTCGACGAGCGCGGAAGCCCGGGGTCGAGGGCCGCACTCGCACAGCTGCGCGCGCTCGACGGCGACGGCGACGGCGCGGCGACGGCGATCGCCACGGCGCTGCGCGACGCTCCGGGCGACGCCGAGGTCCGGCTTCGGGCCGGGCGCATCGCGCTCGCGTCGGAGCGCCCCGGCGAGGCGCGCGGGCACTTCGAGGCGGTGCTGGCCGCCGACGCGGGCTCCGCGGCGGCGTGGTTCGGCCTCGGCCGGGCGCTGCTCCGCGAGGGAGACGGCGACGCGGCGCTCGCGGCCCTCGAGCGCGCCCGCGACGTCGCGTGGAGCCCGGCGCTCGACCTCGAGCTCGGGCGGCTGCATCTCGAGGCCGAGCGCTCCGACGAGGCGGTCGCACTGCAGCTGCCGCTGGCGCGCGACCCCCACCGCGGGCCGGCCGGGGAGAAGGCCGCAGAGCTGCTGCGCGACGCGGGCCTGCTGCCCGAGGACGGCGGCGAGAAGCCGTAGACTCCGGGACGTGACGGCCCCGCGCCCGTACGGCCTAGTCGCCGAGCTGACCTACCGCTGCCCGCTGCGCTGCGTCTACTGCTCGAACCCGCTCGGGTTCCGCGCAGTGCGCGACGCGCTCGACGGCGCCGCGTGGTCGGCCGTGCTCGCCGAGGCGGCCGCGCTCGGCGGCGTGCACGTCGGGCTCACCGGCGGCGAGCCGAGGCTGCACCCGGAGATCGAGACGATCGTCGCCGGCGCCGCCGCGGCGGGGCTTTACCCGCACCTCGTCACCGCCGGCACGACGCTCGACCCGGCCGGCCTCGGCGCGCTCGTGCGCGCCGGGCTGCGCAGCGTGCAGCTCTCGGTGCAGGACGCCGACGCGGCCGCGTCCGACGCGGTCGCCGGCGCGGCGTGCTTCGACGCGAAGCTCGCGTTCGCCGAGGCCGTGCGCGCGCATGCGCTGCCGCTGACGCTCAACGTCGTGCTGCACCGGCGCAACCTCGGGCGCGTGCGCGAGCTCGTCGCGCTCGCGCGGCGGATCGGCGCCGCGCGCCTCGAGCTCGCGAACGCGCAGTACCACGGCTGGGCGCTGCGCAACCGCGACGCGCTGCTGCCGTCGCGCGAGCAGGTGGACGCGGCGGCGGCGGAGGTCGCCGCGCTGCGCGCCGAGTCGCGCGACCTCGAGATCCTGTTCGTGCTGCCCGACTACCACCGCGGCCGCCCGAAGCCGTGCATGGGCGGCTGGGGCCGCAGCGCGATCGTCGTCGCGCCCGACGGCCGCGTGCTGCCGTGCCACGGCGCGGCCGAGCTGCCCGGGCTCGAGTTCTGGCGCGTGCCCGAGCGCGCGCTCGCGGCGTGCTGGCGCGACGCCCCCGGCATGAACGCGTTCCGCGGAGAGGACTGGATGCGCGCTCCGTGCCGCGACTGCCCCGAGCGCGCCCGCGACTTCGGCGGCTGCCGCTGTCAGGCCTTCGCGCTGGTCGGCGACGCGGCGGCGACCGACCCGGCGTGCGCGCTCTCGCCCGACCACGGCGTCGTCGAGCGGGCGCGCGCGGCGGCCGCCGCCGACGCGCCGGGCTGGGTCCACCGCGGCGGATAGCGGCGGGCGTTCGCGCTATTCGAGCACCGGCCGCGCCTTGCGGCAGGAGTGGGCGCGCGCGACGAGCTGACCCGAGCCGTCCTCGACGCCGAGCTCGATCTGGGTCCGGATGTGCTTCTTCCGCGCCCGCACGCTCGGCCGGTAGACGCCGCCCGCCGCGGCCTCGAGCCGGACCTCGCAGTAGCTCACGATCTCGTAGTAGACGTTCGGCGCGTGCGTGATGTATCGGAGCTTCAGGATCAGCTCGTAGCCGCCCGGCGCGAGCCACCACGCGGTGCCGTTCGCCCGCGCGCCGTCGATCGCGTAGACGTCGCCGCCGGCCTGCTCCTCGAGCAGCGCCACCTGCTCGCGCGGCCGCTCGGGTCCGTCGTAGAGCTGGAGCGGCGCCGTCGCGCACGCGGCGCATGCGGCGGCGGCCGCGGCGAGCGCTAGGCACCGCCGAACAGCATCGCCACCGCGATGCGGTAGACGGGCCCGAACACCTCGCGGATCAGGAGCCACGCGGCGAGGATACCCGCAAAGCCCCAGAACGGGCGACGGAAGGCGACCTGGAGCCGCAGCGCGAGGCGCTCGGGCAGCAGCAGGCCGATCGCGCTGGCGCCGTCGAGCGGCGGCACCGGGATCAGGTTGAAGACGAGCAGCAGCAGGTTCAGCGAGAAGAGCACCGAGAGCAGCGCCGCGAAGGTCTGCGCGACGCCACCCTCCGGGCTCACGACGAGCGCGTCGAGGCCGAGGCCCGGCGTCGGCGCGAACGCGCCGCCGGCGACGCCAGCGCGGATCGCGAGCCCGGCCGCGACGACGAGCAGCGCGTTCGCCGCCGGGCCGGCCAGCGCCATCCACGCCGCGCGGCGCGGGTGGCGCGCGGCCCAGTGCGGGTCGAAGGGCGTGCTGGCCCAGCCGATCATCCAGCCGGCCATCGCGAACGCGAGCAGCGGCACGAACACGGTGCCGAAGGGCTCGCGGCGGATGTGGGGGCGCGGGTCGAGCGTCACCTGGCCGCCGAGATACGCGGTGGGGTCGCCGCCGCGCCGGGCCGCCCACGCGTGCGCCGCCTCGTGGAAGGTCAGCGAGAAGAGCAGCGCCACGTACCAGAGCACGAGGGCGGCAAGGTCGAGGCTTTCGGTCACGCGCGGAGCATACACGGGTGCCGGCGCGCGCCGGATCGCGGAGAATCCGCGCCGTGGATCCGGCCGTCCTCGCGCTGCTGACCGTCGCCGCGCTGCTGACCTCGGCGCTCTCGGCGGTCGTCGGCATGGCCGGCGGCACGGTGCTGATCGGCATCATGCTGCTCTTCTGGGAGCCGCTCGTCGCGGTGCCGCTGCACGGCGTCGTGCAGCTCGTGTCGAACGGCTCGCGCGCGTGGATCCAGCGCCGCCACGTCGACCCAGGGATCGCCTGGCGCTATGCGGTGCTGCTCGTGCCGGCCGGCTTCGTCGGGCTCGCGCTGCTGCGCGCGCTGCCGCCCGACGCGGCCCGCGCGCTGATCGGGCTCTTCGTGCTCGTCGCCACGTGGGCGCCGCAGTGGCTGTGGATCGGCACGCATCCCGAGCGCATGGGCCGCACGCGCCGCTTCGTGCTGCTCGGCGGCGTCGTCGGCGTGCTGAACACGACCGTCGGCGCGACCGGCCCGCTGATCGCGCCCTTCTTCCTGAACCTCGGCCTCGACCGCCACCAGCTGATCGGCACGAAGGCCACTTGCCAGACGCTCGGCCACCTCGCGAAGCTCGCGATCTTCGGGGCGACCGGCTTCGCGTTCGCCGCGTACGCGCCGGAGCTCGCGCTGCTCTGCACCGCGAGCGCGGCCGGCAGCTGGCTCGGAAGCCGCATCCTCGGCCACGTGAGCGAGCGCCTCTTCGTGCGCCTCTACCTGGCCGTGCTCACCGCGGTGGCGCTGCACCTCGTGCTCTGGAACGGCGCGTCGTCGCTCGGCTGGCGCTGAGTCGAACGCGGCGAAGCCGCGCGCGGAGCGAGCCCTGGCGAGCGGAGTCGAACCATTGCCTCCGCACTCGCTGCGTCTGTCCTGCCGCGCTGCGGAATCCTCCACAGGCGCTGACCCGCCGGCGCGCGGAGCAGGCGCGGGCTCCGCGGCGCGCAGCGCGGCGAGGCGGCGGCGCAGCGTCGTGCGCGGCACGCCGAGCCGGCGCGCGGCCCGAGCGACGTTGCCACCGGCCTCGCGCAGCGCACGGGCGAGATCGGTGGAGCCGAGCGGCGACGGCGGCGGCGTCTCGCCGACGCGGCACGCGGCCCCGACCGCCGGCGCGCCGATCGCGGCGCGCACCTCGGCGATGTCGACCGGAGCGCCGGCGTGCCGCACCGCGAGCCGCTCGAGCGCGTTCTCGAGCTCGCGGACGTTGCCGGGCCAGCGGTGCGCCGCGAGCGCCGCGTGCGCGCCGCGCGACAGGCGCGGCGCCGCGAGCGAGTGGCGCGCAGCGATGCGCGCGAGCGCCGCGTCGACGAGGCGCGGCAGGTCGTCGCCGCGCT
>CAZQYK010000087.1:0-4701 GCA_964597285.1 uncultured Spirochaetales bacterium | reverse complement strand
TCACCACCGTGACCTGGGCTCCGGTGACGTGACTGGGATTGCTGAGATCGAGTGGCGGCGTCATCGGCGGGCCCGCCGGGGTGTGGAACTGGCGGCTCTTGATGTCGTAGTAGCCGAAGACGACGTCCTGGTCGCGGACGCGGCGATCTGCCCGGCCGGAGGTCGGAAACGCCGCGCGACCGGAAACGACCCCCAGGACCCAGAGAACGCCAGGCATCGAACGGGCCGCCAGGCCCGGGAGCGGGATCCTGTACTGTGTTCGCCGTGTCGGGCGGACGAGAATCGACCGAGAGCCGCGAGGGGAGCGCCAGTTCCGGCGCTCCGCCGCGGCAGCGAGAGACGCCGTGCAGAGCCCCCACGACACAGCGGGGGCGCGACACCCGGGACAAGCTCCTCGCCGCCGCGCGCGAGATCTTCAGCCGCGTCGCGTTCGCGCACGTCCGCGTCACCGACATCACGGCTCTGGCGGGCGTCGCCAGCGGCACCTTCTATACGTACTTCGAGTCCAAGGACGAGATCTTCCGCGAGATCGCCGTGGCGGTGCTCCACGAGATGGAGCACGCGGCCCGTCGCGACCCGGAGAACCTCGAGAGGGATCCCCGGCGCGACCTCGAGTACGCGACCCGGCAGTACTTCCTCTGCTGCCGGCGCAACGCGAGGATCGCGAGATCGATCGAGGAGCAGGCGGGAGGGGATCGGAGCCTCGCAGGGACGCGCCACGACGTGGTACGGAGGGGCGTCCAGCGCATCGAGCGCTGGATCCGACGCCTGCAGGAGCAGGGTCTGTGCGACCCGGACATCGAGACCCGGCACACCGCTCTCGCCCTCCACGCGATGAACGTCACCGCGGCCTACGACCAGTTCGTCCACCGCGACGAGCCGGTCGACGTCGACGCGCTGGTGAAGGCCGTCGCGCGGATCTGGCTGCGCGCCGTCGGCCTCGAGTCCGGCGCGGCCGCGCCGCGGACCTAGGCTCGGCTCGCCCTCGCGCACGGATCCGATGCCGTAGTCCCCGGAGGGATCATTAGCACGACTAAAGTTTGATGTTGACGCCAGATTCATGTCGATCCTAGGGTGGCCGCACCTGCCGGGCCGATCGCCGGCCTGGAACAGAGGAGGATCCAATGAACCGGAATGGCGTGCTTCGATGGTGCTCACTGGGATTGCTGCTCGCGCTCGGGATCGGGACCTCTCCCGCCGCCTTCGCGGGTCATGAAGTAGGGGATCAGGGCTTCGAAGGGGACGCGCTCCCGATCGTCTTCGTGCACGGGTTCAGCGGCTCCGCCGCGCAGTACGAGACCCAGGCCCTGCGCTGGGCCAGCAACGGCTACCCGAAGCCCGTCACGGGCATCGACCGCCTCTTCTTCGGCTTCAGCCTGGACCACCTCGACGCCTTCATCGACGACGTGCTCGCCGAGACCGGCGACTCGCAGGTCTACGTCCTCGGCCACTCCGCCGGGACCGCGGTGATGACGAACTATCTGAACAGCTCGCCCGAGCGCGCGGCGCGCGTGGCGAAGTACATCGGGATCGATGGAGCCTCGAACACGACCTGTCCAGGTGGAGTGGACGCGAACGGCAACCCGAACGTGCCGTGCATGGGTATCTGGGCGCGAGGCTCCCTGACCCGCATGGTCGGCCCCGACCACAACGTCTATCTCTCCGAGCAGGGCCACACGCAGTCGGTCGGCTCGGCCGAGTCGTTCCGCGCCCAGTACCGGTTCTTCACCGGCCACGAGCCCGCGTCGACGATGATCCTTCCCGAGCCTCCGGGCGAGGTGGTGATCTCCGGACGCGCGCTCAACTTCCCGAACAACACGGGCATCGAGGGCGCGATCCTCGAGCTCTGGGAGCTGAATCCCGCCACCGGTGCACGCAAGTACTCGACGCCGGACGTCGAGGTCGCGCTCGACGAGACCGGGAACTTCGGGCCGTGGCCGGTCAACGGTCAGCAGCGCTACGAGATCAACGTGATCCGACAGGCCGAGGACGGGGAACGGCATCAGCACTTCTACTACGAGCCGTGGATGCGCAGCAACGCGCTCCTGCGTCTCAACATCTCCCCGATCGGCTCCACGCTGTCGGAGGCGATCCGGGCGCACTCCGGGCCACACGACGGGGCCAGCGTCGTCCGCCAGAAGGAGTGGTGGGGCAACAACCCCGTGGATCCGACCGACGTCGACGTGCTCCACGTCAGCACCGCGACGCCCGACACGGTGGAAGACGCCGGCAACGTCGTCACCGCCGGGACCGCGCCCTACGTCGCCAGCACGATCGCGATGATCATGTTCGACGTCGACGCCGATGGGCAGACCCACACCGATTCCCTGGTGAATCTCGGGCCCTTCCTTTCGGGAGTGGACGTCTACATGCCGGCCCCGACGGATCCGCCGAACGGAACCGTCACGTTCGCGCATCAGCAGCGCCGGGAGGGTCACCCCCAGGTGATCAACACGCCCAACTGGTCGGTGGCGTCCGACCACTTCATGACAGTGACGTTCCGCGACTGGACCCAGGCCATCAGCACCTGGGGCCAGTGCATGTCGGTCAAGCCGAGTCCCTGCCGCTAGGCGCGGCCGGACGAGCGGAGGGAGTCGGCGCATGCCGGCCTCCTCCGTCGTCCGGAGCCGCGGCCGGGCCCGACCTGCCGCATCGCGCGTGCAGGATCTACACCGTCCGGGCCGCCACTACGGGTCCGTTCGTTACGGGCTCCGAGAGAGCTCGCGGAACGGCTAGTCCTCCCGGATCTCCTCTGCGGACGCGCCCCCGCCCCCCGACCCCCGCCACGCCGCGAGCGCCTTCAGCGCGGCGGCGCCAGCGGCGAGGCCGAGGAGGCGCGACGGCTCCGGCAGCGGGATGCTCGCGCCCGGCGAGACGTGGCGGAACTCCTCGGGGCCGAAGGCCGGCAGGCCCGTCTCCTGGATCATCGCGACCTCGAGCACGACCTCGTCCTGCTCGAGCGTCGCGCCGGGCTCGACGCGCGCGCGCACGCGGGCGTAGAAGTTCCCGTTCTGCGCGAACAGGATCTCGTCGTTCGTCGCCGGCAGCGTCGCCGGGTCGGGGAGTGCCAGCGGCGCGCCGCCGGCGCCGGCGATGTTCAGCGGCGTCGGGCGCAACTCGAGGAAGTGCTCGCGGCGCACGACCATCCCCGAGTGCGAGTCGCCGGTGACCCAGATCAGCCGGTCGCGGACGCCCGGGTTCTCGGCCGTCGAGATCTGGTCGATCTGGTCGAGCAGCCAGTCGCGCTCGCCGGTGAAGCCGTCGGGGCCCTCGGTCCCCCAGTGGCTCTCGGCGTTCACCGGGAAGTTCAGCGGGCACGGCGAGCAGACGACCTTGAACGGCGGCTCGGGGTCGCGCAGCCGTGCGAGGAGCCAGTCGCGCTGCTCGGCGCCGACGAGCGTCTTCGCCGGCGCCACGCCCGGCGCGAACGGGACGTCGGCGATCGCGGTCGGCGTGTCCTTGTAGCGGCGCTGCTCGAGCACGATCAGCTCGGCCATCTTCGGCGCGGCGAAGCGGTAGAACAGGCGCGGCTCGCCGCCCGAGAGCTCCCCGAAGCGCGCGCCGAGCACCTCCTCGAAGGGCTCGGTGCCGTGCTGGAGCTGCGTCAGGATCTTCTCGCGCGCGACGTCGTTGCCGCCGTAGTCGTGGTCGTCGCGCACCGGCGCGAAGAGCATCCGGTCGACGAGCGCGCGCAGCTCCGGCGTCGCGAGGTAGGTCTTCCAGATCCCCTCGTAGCCCTCGAAGCTCTGCGAGTTCAGGCCCTGCGAGTCCGGGTAGTGGAGGTCGCCCGACCAGTGGAAGACGTGGGGCGCGTCGGCGGCGATCAGCGCGAGCGTGCCCGGCGGCCCGTCGGGCGCGCCGAACTGGGTCGCGCACGACGCGATCGCGAACACCGCCTCGCCGGCCGCGCCGTCGGGCAGCGTGCGGAAGCCCTGCACGCGCTGCACCGCGTCGGGCGCCTCGGGGCCGAGCGCCGTGCCGTCCTCCTCGCGCCAGCGCTGGAGCGAGGGCCGCCACCAGACCCATTTGCCGCGCTCGAGGTGCAGCAGGTCGAAGAACGCGGTGGTGTAGGCGTTGGTCGTCTGCGCGGGGGTCGCGAGCGCCGCCGCGTCGAGCAGCGCCGCGGCCGCGGCGTCGTCGAGCACGGCGTCGGAGCACGCGTACTCGACGCGCACGCGCGCCGGCACGTCGGCGACGACGCCGAGGCGCGCGGCCGCGCCGGGGTCGAGCGGGCCGAGCCACGCCGACCGAGGCGGCTGGAACGCGAGGTCCTCGTCGAGCGGGATCGCCGTCGCGGCCATCGACGAGGGCTGCGTGTGCGACGGCGTCTCCACCGCGCCGGGCCCGAGCTCGAGCGGCTCGACGCGCAGCGCGTCGTACACCGCGGTGCCGAGCGTGCGGTGCAGCTCTTTGAGCGCCTGGCCGGCCGGCGTCGCGAGGAACTGCTCGCCCTGCGCGGAGCCGTAGAACGCGCGGAAGTCGCCGACGCCGGGAGGCGCCGTCGCGAGCTCGGGCGGGACGTTGCCGTCGGCCGTCGCGATCACGCCCGGGTCGCCGGCCTCCTGCGGCCCGACGCCGAGCGCGTCGAGGATCCCGAGCGAGACCGGCACGCCGAGGGGCCCGGCGACCTCGACGCAGAGCTCGGTCGCCGCGACCGGATCGGAGAGCGTCTGCGCCGAGAACGCGAGCGCGAACGGGCTG
>CAZQYK010000086.1:0-5408 GCA_964597285.1 uncultured Spirochaetales bacterium | reverse complement strand
TGCGCGCGTCGGTCGGGGCGCGCGAGCGCGTGGCACTCGTCGCTGGAAGGCTCGAGGCGAGCAAGGGCGTCGCACCACTGCTCGACGCGTGGCGCGCGCTCGGACCCGAGCGCCGCGCGGGCTGGACGCTGCTCTTCGTCGGCGACGGCCCGCTCGCGGCCGCGGTCGAGAGCTCGCGCGGCGCGTGCGAGCCGGGCGCGATCGCGCGCCTCCCGGCGCAGCGGCCCGACGCGCTCGCCGAGCTCTACGCGGCGTCGGACCTGCTGGTCTTCGCGAGCCTCGGCGATCCGTGGGGCCTCGTCGTCAACGAGGCGATGGCCTGCGGCCTGCCGGTGCTGGGCTCGCGCCTCGCCGGCTGCGCCGACGACCTCGTCGTGCCCGGCGAGACCGGCTGGCGCTTCGACCCGACCGACGCGGCGGGCTTCCGCGACGCACTCGCGGCCGCGCTCTCCGATCCCGAGGCGCCGCGCCTCGGCGCCCGCGCGCGCGACCGCGCGAAGCGCTTCGCCCCGCCCGTCCAGGCCGCGGGCCTGCGCCGCGCGATCCAGCACGCCGTGTCGCTGCGCGCGACCGTCCCCGACGCGCGGCGCTAGGCGGGGGACGCTAGGCTCGGGCGACCCGGTGGACCGCCGCAGCCGACTCGTCGCCGCCGTGCGCCGCTCGATCGAGCGCTCGAGCTTCCCGCGCTGGCAGCTCGGCGGCATCCTCGCCGCGACGGGGATCTTCGCGCTGCTCGCGTCGCTCGCGCTGCTGGCGCTCGGCCTCGACCACATGGGCTGGCGCTACGCGCTCGTGTTCGCCGCCGCCTACGCGCTCTTCCTCGCGCTGTTGCGCTGGTGGGCGAGCTCGCACCAGCACGACGACCTCTTCGACCCGACCGACGTGCTGCCCGTCGACCTCAACGGCGGGGGCTCGGGCGGCGCCGCCGACGCGGTCGAGGGCGGCGGCGGCGGCTTCGGCGGCGGCGGCGCGTCGGGCGGATGGTCGGACGAGCCCAGCGGCGTCGGAGGCGGAGTCGCGCCCTCCGGCGTCGACGGCGGCGTCGGCGAGGCCGCGGCCTCCGAGGCCGGCGGCGGAGCCGCCGAAGCGGCGTCCGGACTCGTCCCCGACCTCGATGAGGGCGGGCTGCTGCTGCTCCCCCTCGTCGTGCTCGGCGCCGGCCTGGTCGCGATCGCGTTCGTCATCTGGGGCGCGCCGCTGCTGCTCGCCGAGCTCGTGCTCGAGGTCGCGATCCTCGGCGGCGCGTACCGCCGGCTGCGCCGCGTCGAGGCGCAGGGCTGGCTGTGGAGCGCGCTGCGCCGCACGTGGGCTGCGGCGCTGGTCGTCGGCGTGATGGTCACCGGCCTCGGCTTCGCGCTCGAGATCGCCGCGCCCGAGGCGCGAACGATCGGCGAGGCGCTGGCCAGCTCCGGCGTCGGCACGAGCATTGTGCCGGTGCGCTTCCTCGTGCCGCCGGAGGTGTCGGTGCTGACGCTCGAGTCGGCGGCCGCGCGGTGACGGCGCGCATCTACTGCATTCCCGCGCTCGAGGCGCCGGTGGTGGCGGTGCTGCTGCGCGGGCCGAGCGCGTGGGCGCACGTGGGGCGCTGGGATCTCGCGCAGCGGCGCTACGAGCCGGGAGCGTGGCTGCGCGGGCGGATCTTCCCGCGACGCTCCGACGTGTCGCCCGACGGCCGCTACCTGTGCGCGTTCGTGCACAAGCCGAACGCCCGCTGGGAGCACGGCGACACCTACGTCGCCGTCTCGAAGCTGCCGTGGCTCGTCGCGCTGCACGCGTTCGGAACCTGCGGAACCTGGACGCGCGGCTACGCCTTCGAGGCCGGCGGCGGCGACGCGGGCGACGACGCGCCGGAGCTTCGGCTGCCGATCCGCCTGCGCCTGCGCGCGATCCCGGTGGTGCAGTTCGCGAACGAGCGCCGCCGCGGCTGGGAGGAGGCGCCCGACTCGCCACCGCGCGACCCGAAGGACGCCTGGGACGAGCGGCGCAACGCGCGCCTGCTCAAGCCTCGGCCGGGCGGCGGCGCCGCGCTCCACGTCGAGAGCCTCGGCTGGGCCGGCGGCGAGTTCGGCGTGGAGCAGGCGGTGGACGGCCTGCGCGTGCGCTATGCGCTCGAGCGCGGCGGCTGCCGCGAGCCGCTCGACGACCTCCAGTGGGCCGACTGGGACCGCGAGGGCCGTCTGCTCGCCGCGACGCGCGACGGGAGGCTCGTGGTGCGCGGTATCGACGGCGGGCGCTTCGAGACGCTCTTCGAGCACGACCTCTCGCAGCCCGCTCCGCAGCCGGCGCCCGCGCCCGAGGCGGCCCGCCGCTGGTGACCCCGTCCGCGGCACCCTTTGCGGGCGGCGGAGTTCGGTGGAACATGCCCCCATCCCATGGACGTCCCCGCGCGCCCCCACGAGCTGCTCCTCACCGGCGTCACCGGCTTCGTCGGCAAGGTGATCCTCCAGGCCGCGCTGCGCCGCGCCGAGGGGCTCGGGATCGAGGCGGTTCACGTGCTCGTGCGCGCGAAGGGCGGGCGCGGCGGCGCCGAGCGCTTCGCGCACGAGGTCGCGCGCTCGCGCTGCTTCGAGCGCCTGCCCGAGGGCTGGGAGCGCCGCGTCCGCGTCGTCGACGCCGACCTCGCGTCGGCCGGCGGCGCGCTCGAGGCGGCGCTCGCGCCGCTGCGCGAGCGCGTGACCCACGTCGTGCACGCGGCGGCGTCGGTCGAGTTCGACCGCCCGCTCGCCGAGGCGGTCGCCGACAACGTCGAGGCGCCGCTGCGCGTGCTCGCGTGGGCGCGCGGATGCCCGCGTCTCGCGCGGCTCGTGAGCCTGTCGACCGCGTACGTGACACCGGCCGGCGACGCGCCGGTGCGCGAGGCGCTGGCGCCGCTGCCGTGGCCGGCCGACGCGGTGGCGCGCGACGTGCGCGAGGGACGCGCCGACGAGGCGGCGCTGCTGCGGGAGAGCCGGCTCCCGAACACCTACACGCTCTCGAAGTGCCTCGCCGAGCACCTGCTCGCCGAGCGCCGCGGCGACCTGCCGCTCGTGCTGCTGCGGCCGAGCATCGTCTCGGCCGCGTGGCGCGAGCCCTTCCCGGGCTGGATCGACAGCCAGGCGGCGTTCGCGGCCTTCGTGCTGCTGATCGGCTCGGGCCAGCTGCGCGCGGCCGCGGCGCGCCCCGACGCGCGCCTCGACCTCGTGCCCTGCGACGCCGTCGCGCAGCTCGCGCTCGACGCCGCGTTCGCGAAGCCGGCCGACGGCGACGGCGGCCTGCGCATCGTCCACGCGGTCGCCGGCGCCGAGCGCAGCGCCTCGATCGCGCTCTGCCGCGACACGATCGAGGCCTGGTTCTCGCGCCACCCGCTCGGGCCGCCGCCGCGCGTGCGCTACGTCGGCCCCGACGGCCCGGCCTTCCGCCTGCGCGAGTGGTGGCACCATCGCCTGCGCCTCGGCGCGGCGGCGCTGTGGGAGCGGCTGCGCGGGCGGCCGAGCCGCGCGAACGGCGCGCGCTCGCTCGCCGAGCGGCTGCGCTACGTGAACCGGGCGTTCCGCTACTTCACCCACCACAGCTTCGACTTCCGCTCGAGCGCGACGCTGCCGGCGCCGGGCTTCGAGCCGCGTGCCTATCTCGTGACGGTCTGCGAGGGCGTCCACGCGATGACCCGCCGCGGCACGCTCGCGAGCGCGCGCCGCCGCCGCGCGGCGGCCGCCGCGACCGGGCCGGCGTAGCCCCGATGTCGCTGCGCGAGCGCATCCGCATCGTGATCTTCGAGGCCGAGACGCCGGCCGGGAAGCTCTTCGACGTGGCGCTGCTCGTAGCGATCGTGCTCTCGGTGCTCGTCGTGATGCTCGAGAGCGTCGCGAGCTTCCGCGCGCGGCACGGCCTCGCGCTCGACGTCGCCGAGTGGACCTTCACGATCCTCTTCACCGGCGAGTACCTGCTGCGCCTCGCGTGCGTGCCGCCGTCTTCCTCGGCACCATCGCGATCCTCGTGACGATCCTCGGCACCGCGATGTACCTCGTCGAGGGCGCCGAGCACGGCTTCACGAGCATCCCGGTCGCGGTCTACTGGTCGATCGTGACGATGACGACGGTCGGCTACGGCGACCTCGCGCCGCAGACGCCGCTCGGCAAGATGCTCGCGTCGGTCGTGATGGTGCTCGGCTACGGGATCATCGCGGTGCCGACCGGCATCGTGACGGCCGAGATCGTCGACGTCGCGATGCGCCGGCGGCGACGCGACGAACCCGAGCCTGCCACTGCCGCAGCTGCCGGCTCGCGTCCGGCGCGCCGAAGGTCGCGTGGCGGCGACGGTTTGCCGCAGCGCCCGGAGTGGAAGCCCCGCACCGGCTGACGCGCCGCGGCGCTTGAATCGCGCGCGCCGCCGGTCCAGGCTGGGGCGCGGTGGACGACGCGCGCTTCCTCGACGAGTTCCGCCCGTTCCGCCGCGGCGAGCTCGCGCTCGCGCGGCGCGTCGCCGATGAGCCCGATTTCCTGCCGCAGGCCGAGCTCGACCTGCTGCGCCATGCGCTGCGCCTCGCGCAGATCTCGACGCTCGGCGCCGAGCCCGATGACCTGCTCGACCGCATCGGGAACTACCGGCTGCGCCTCTTGCAGCTGCTCGCGGCGGCGCTGCCGACCGACCCGGCGCGGATCCGCGCGCGCGCGCTGCACGCGCTGCTGCCGCGCGTCGCGCACCTCGGGCCCGCCGCGCGCCGCCAGGTGCTCGACGCCGGCCTCGCGCCCGCCGACGCGCTCGACGCCACGCTCGCCGACAAGCGCGTCGCGCTCGTGCTCGGCGGCGCCGGCGCGGCCGGCTTCGTGTTCCTCGGCGCGATGCAGGCGCTCGAGGACGCCGGCGTCACGCCCGACTACGTGCTCGGCGCGAGCATCGGCGCGCTGATCGGCGCGCTGCGCGCGCGCACGAGCCAGTACGACCTGAAGGGACTGCTCGAGCAGGCGCGCCGCATCGAGGCCGGCGAGCTCTACCGCCCGCCGCAGCCGCCGGGCCGCTACGGGCTGCCGGGCGCGCTGCGCTTCGACCCGCGCACGGCGCTCGCGTGGTTCTTCACGCACGAGGGCCGGCCGGTGCGGCTCGCCGACCTGCGCATCCCGATCGACATGCTCGCGACCGGGCTCGGCCCGGGCGCGCTGACGCGGCCGCGCGAGGACTACGCCGGCCTGGTCGGCCGACGCATCGCCGATCCCGAAGAGGTCGCGCACCTGCGCTCGGCGGCGACGATGCGCGTCGTCGGCGCGATGGTCGAGCTCGCGGTGAGCCGCCGTGTGTTCGCGCCGGTCCTGCTCGGCGCCGATCCCGATACGGCCCGGCTCGAGGCGCTCGACGCGGCCGGCTTCAGCGCCGCGATTCCGGCGCTGCTCCACTACGACGTGTTCCGCCGCGACGCCGAGGCCGAGGCCGTGCTC
>CAZQYK010000085.1:0-9423 GCA_964597285.1 uncultured Spirochaetales bacterium | reverse complement strand
GTGTACTCGGAGAGATTCGCGTCGCCGACGATCATGTGCAGGCGGCGATACTTCTCGCGGTCCGCATGCGGCTCGTCGCGGGTGTTGATGATCGGCCGCTTGACCATGGTATCGAGAGCGACCTCGGTCTCGAAGAAGTCGGCCCGCTGGGAGAGCTGGTAGTCACAGGGATGGGCCCGGTTCTCGCTGCCCACCTTTCCCGCGCCCGAGTACACTTGCCGAGTCACGAAGAAGGGCAGCAGGTGCTCCACGATCTGCTTGAAGGACGTGCGCCGGTCCATCAAGTAGTTCTCGTGCGATCCGTAGCTGTTGCCCTTCCGGTCGCTGTTGTTCTTGTAGATCAGCATCTGCGCGCCGGCCGGAAGCAGCGCGTTCGCCTCGCGGCGGCTCACCTCGAGGATGCGCTCGCCCGCCTTCTCGTGGACGACGAGGTCGCGGACGTTCGTGACTTCCGGGCACGAGTACTCGGGGTGCGCGTGGTCGACGTAGTAGCGCGCGCCGTTCACCAGCGTCTTGTTGCGCGCGATGTTCTCCTGCTGGTTCGGCGTGTACTTCTCGCCGTCGACCTGGAAGCCGCGCGCGTCGGCGAGCGGGTTCTCCTGGTCGTAGTCCCAGAGGATCTCGCCGGCGTGGTCCTCGCGGTAGGCGTTGACGAGGAGGACGCAGCTGCTGATGGGGTCGAAATCGGGATCACCCTTGACGGTGATCCCGTACTCGACCTCGGTCCCCATCACCTTCGGAATGGCCATGAGCGCTCCGAACTCCCCGCATGCTGCGAATCTCCGCCGGTCCGGCGTCCCGCTCCTGTCTACAGATACTGGCCCGAGGTGATGTTTTCAATCGAGCGCTCCTTCCGGGAGATGCCGGTCATCAGCGTGCGCACGTTGATGATGCGCTCGCCCTTGCGGCCGGAGATCCGCGCCCAGTCGTCCGGGTTGGTCGTGTTCGGGAGATCCTCGTTCTCCTTGAACTCGTCGTTGACCGAGTTGATCAGGTCTTCGAGCATGATGCCGCGCTCGTCGTTCTCGATCGTGCGCTTGACCGCCCGCTTCTTCGCCCGCGAGACGATGTTCTCGATCATCGCCCCGCTCGCGAAGTCCTTGAAGTAGAAGATCTCGCGCTCGCCCTTCGCGTAGGTGACCTCGAGGAACTTGTTCTCCTCGTTGGTCGTGTACATGCGTTCGATCGTGTCGCTGATCATGCCCTCGACGATCTTCGCGCGGTCGCTGCCGTAGCGCTCCTCGGCGTTCGCGTGGAAGGGCAGGTCCTTCGTCAGGTACTTCGCGAAGATCTCCTTCGCGGCACCCGCGTCGGGCCGGTTCACCTTGATCTTCAGGTCGAGGCGGCCCGGGCGCAGCACGGCGGGGTCGATCAGGTCCTGCCGATTGCTCGCGCCGATCACGATCACGTTGTTCAACGACTCGACGCCGTCGATCTCCGACAGGAACTGCGCGACGACGGTCGCCTCCATGTCCGACGAGATGCCCGATCCGCGCATGCGGAAGAGCGAGTCCATCTCGTCGAAGAAGATCACGACCGGCACGTCCTCGCTGGCCTTGTCGCGCGCCTTCTTGAAGACCTCGCGCAGCTTGTGCTCGGTCTCGCCGACGTACTTGTTCAGGAGCTCCGGCCCCTTCACGTTCAGGAAGTACGGCGTGGTCTCCTTGCCGGTGCGCTTCTCGATGCTCTTCGCGAGGCTGTTCGCGACGGCCTTCGCGATGAGCGTCTTGCCGCAGCCGGGCGGGCCGTAGAGCAGGATGCCCTTCGGCGGCGACAGCTTGTGCTCGGCGAAGACGTCCGGGTACATGTACGGCAGCTCGACCGAGTCGCGCAGGATCTCGATCTGGTCGCCGAGGCCGCCGATGTCGTCGTAGGTGACGTCCGGGATCTCCTCGAGGACGACCTCTTCGACCGACGACTTGGGCATCTTCTCGAACGCGTAGTGCGTTCGCGGGTCGTAGAGGATGTTGTCGCCGACCTTCAGGCTCTCGCGGCGCAGCGGGTCGGAGAGCGTGATCACGCGCTCCTCGTCGGTGTGGCCGAGCGCGATCACGCGATTGTCGGCGATGAAGTCGACGATCGACGCGATCTCGCCGCGCGAGACGAAGCCGGCCGGCTCGACGACGTTGAACGCCTCGTTGAGCACGACCTGCTGGCCCTCGACGAACTGGAAGGGGTCGACGTTCGGGTGCACGTTGACGCGCATCTGGCGGCCGTCGACGTAGATCTCCGCGGTGCCGTCCTTGTTCGCGCGCGTGAAGATGCCGTAGTTGTTCGGCGGGGCGCAGAGCTTGTCGACCTCCTCCTTGAGGAGCTCGATCTGCTGCTTGGCCTCCTGCAGCACTGCGACGAGGCGCTCGTTCTGGCGCTCCGCGTCGACGAACTGCTCGCGCGTCAGGTGGTAGCGCCGGCGCAGTGCCTCGTGCTCGGCGAGCACGCGGTCGAGGCGGCGCCGGAACTCCGGCGAGTCGGCGCCGAACAGGCGCAGGGCGTTGCGCAGGTCCTCGATCTCGTCGGGCTGCGCGCGCGGCGGCTCGGCTTCGCCGGCAGCGCCCGGCCCGTCGTCGGGAGTCGCGGGCGGGGAGGCGATCCGGCGCATCACGTCGCGCACGAAGCCCTTCCGCGGGGACCTGGGATCGAAATCGCTGCTCATGCCGTCTCCTCGTTCAGCCGGCCCGCCCCCAGGGTGGGGTCAGCTCCGCGTGGAGGTACTGCAAGCGGAATGCCACCGACGCGGAAAGCGCAAGCGGCTCGATCGAGTTGGGAGAGTTCTGCGAGCATTGGAAGCATCGGGGCTGCAACGCGGTGCAACGAGCTCCTGTGCATTGGGGTCCGTCCCCAACGCTCGGGTTCGATGCCGGAGGTCGCTTCGCCGCTTCGCTCCGAACCGGCCCCGGCATCCGCACGCGCCACCGCGTGACGCGATTCGGCGTCGCCCCCCGCGCCGATCCGCGCCCCGGCGGCGCGCGGACGCGTGCAAACGACCGACGGCGCGAGTGACACGAGCCCCACAACCTCTCGGAAAGACAACCGTTTTGCAGAGTAGCAAAGCGGTGCCGCTGCAACCATCTTCCGGCGGCAGCTGCGCGTCCGGAGTCGCGGCCGCCGCGGGGGAAAGAGCGCGCCGCGCGCGGATCGCGGCCGCCGCGGGCCAGCGGCTCCGACCCCTGCCGGTGCCGAGGCGCGGCGTCCTCGGGGCCACGGCCCGCGCTGTCCGGCCGGCGCACACGGAGTGCGCACGACCTGCCGCTTCGTGATGCCGAGCTAGGGTCCGCGCGCACGCATTTTTGACGCAGCGTCGGCATCTCGGGCACGCCGGCGCGGCCGTGAAGTCCCCTTCGCGGGGAGAGCCCCCCAACGGAAGCCGACTACCGCTTTTGACGAACGCGGCGACCGGACCCGCCGCCGGTTCGCCGGCTCGCGCGCGCAGGGCTCGAGCTCGAGCACCGCGACCCCGACGGGCGCATCGAGCCCGACCAGCGACGGAACGGCCGACG
Organism: uncultured Spirochaetales bacterium; assembly: GCA_964597285.1. Lineage (GTDB taxonomy): Bacteria > Myxococcota_A > UBA9160 > UBA9160 > SMWR01 > JAHEJV01. Next base: position 5,926 of record CAZQYK010000085.1, on the reverse strand, counting down.
GATTCGTGCGCAGGTCGCGGAACTCGAGCGTCACCGAGTTGCCGACCAGGTCGACGACCCGGCTGCGCCGCACGTCGCCGGTGCCGGGGTCGACGATCAGGTAGAGCTTCTCGTAGGTCGCCGGCTCGCGCGGCACGAGCTCGAGCTCGACCGACCACTCCGCGCACGACACCGCGCGCACGTCGAAGTCGCGCCGCATGTCGCCCGCGCCGAGCAGGAACTGCCCGGCCGCACCGCCGAACTGCTCCGTCGACGCCGGCATCCGCTGCGCCTCGCCGAAGCTCGGGTCGTAGAGCCAGAGGGTCTCGCCGTCGCTGACGACGAGGCTCGGCTCAGGCTCCTCGTAGGTCCAGCGCATCTTGCCGGGCTTGACGAGCACGACCTTCCCGCGCGAGGTGACCGGTGCAGCGGCGGTGGCGCCGGTGGTCGCCGTGCGCGTGGTCTGCTCGAAGCGCGCCGAGAGGTCGCTCACGCCGTCGTAGCGCGCCTGCACCGCACGCGCGGCGCGGTCGAGGCACGCGTCGTCGTCGGCTAGCGCGGGAGCGGCGGAGCAGACGAGCGCGAGAGCGAGGACCAGGCGTCGCGGGCGGGACTTCATGCGGCTCTCCGACGCGCGGCCCCCGGCTCCGATTCGGGAAGGGGCGGTCAGGGCTCGACCGGGCTTACGAAGACCTCGCGGGGCCGCGTGCCGACCTGGGGCCCGACCACGCCCTGCGCCTCCATGTGCTCGACGATCCGCGCGGCCCGGTTGTAGCCGATCTTGAGGCGCCGTTGCACGTAGGAGATCGACGCGTTGCGGGTCTCGGCGACGAGCGCGACCGCGGTGTCGTACATCTCGTCGACGTCGCCGTCGTCGGCGACGCGGGCGTCCTCCTCGGCTTCGGCGCGCAGCAGCTCCTCGTCGAAGGCCGGAGCGCCCTGCTCGCGCAGGAAGCCGGTCAGGCTCGCGACCTCGTCCTCGGTCACGAACCCGCCGTGCAGCCGCTGCATCTTCGACGTGCCCGGTGGCAGGAAGAGCATGTCGCCCGAGCCGAGGAGGTGGTCGGCGCCATTCTGGTCGAGGATCGTCCGCGAGTCGGTGCGCGACGACACCTGGAACGAGATCCGCGCCGGGAAGTTCGCCTTGATCACGCCGGTCAGCACGTCGACGCTCGGCCGCTGCGTCGCGAGCACGAGATGGATGCCGGCGGCGCGCGCCATCTGTGCGAGACGCTGCAGCGACTCCTCGACGTCCTTCGCGCACACGACCATCAGGTCCGCGAGCTCGTCGATGACGACGAGGATGTAGGGCAGCGGCTCGTACGGGACCTCCGTGCCTTCCTCCTCGTCGCCGCGTGACTTCAGCCGGAAGGTCTTCTTGCCTGCCGCCAGCTCCTTCGCGCAGCGCTCGTTGTACTGCTGGATGCTGCGCACCCCGAGCGCCGCCATCATCTGGTAGCGCTCCTCCATCTTGCGCACGATGCCGCCCAGCGCCGCCGAGGCGCGCTTCGGGTTCGTGACGACGTCGGCGATCAGGTGCGGAATGCCGGCATAGATCGACAGCTCGAGCAGCTTCGGGTCGATCAGCAGCAGCTTCAGCTCGTCGGGCGTGCGCCGGCACAGGATCGAGCACAGCAGCGAGTTCAGGAACACGCTCTTCCCGGTGCCGGTCGCCCCGGCGACGAGCAGGTGCGGCATCTTCGCGAGGTCGGCGTCGACCGGATTGCCGAAGATGTCCTTGCCGAGCGCGACCGGCATCAGCGCCTTGCTCTCGCGGAACTTCTCGCTCTCGAGCAGCTCGCGCAGGTAGACGACGTCGCGCTCGGTGTTCGCGACCTCGACGCCGACCACCGATTTCCCCGGCAGCGGCGCGATGATCCGCACCGAGAGCGCGCGCAGCGCGAGCGCCAGATCGTCGGCGAGCCCGACGATCTTGTTGACCTTGATGCCCGAGTCGGGCTCGAACTCGTACATCGTGATCACCGGTCCGGGGTGGACCTTGACGACGCGCCCGCCGACGCCGAAATCCTGGAGCTTCTTCACCAGGATCTTCGAGTTCATGATCAGGCTCTCGCGGTCGTAGCTGCGCGCGCCGCCCGGCGGATCCTGGAAGATCCCCGGCTCGGGCAGCTCGTACGGGCCGTGCGACGCGCGCTCGCGGAAGCGGAAGCTCTCCTGCGTCGCGCCCTTCGCCGCCCGCTCCTCGGCGTGGTCGACGATCTGCGGCGCCGCGCGGCGAGTGGCGGCTTGCGGCGCGGCCGCGACCTCGTCGCCGGCGTCGCCCTCGACGTCGGCCCCACCGGCGGCGATCACCGCCGCGCGCTGCGCGCCGACGCGCGCGCGACGCGCGCGCTGCTCGCGCCAGACGCCGAGACCGCGCCATCCGCGGTCGACGCCGCGCCCGAGCTCGACCGCGCCGCGTTGCGCCGCGTCGGCGAGCGCCGCTGCGCCGCGTGCAGCACTCCACACCAGCGCGCCGGCGGCGGCGGCGAGCGCGCCGAGCAGCGCGCCGACGCGTCCGAGGGCCCGCGCGAGCGACGCGCGCGTCACCGCGAGCGCCCCGACGCCGGCCGCGAGCGCGTTCGCGAGCAGCGCGCCCCAGGTGCCGAGCAGCCACGCCTCTTGCTGCGCGAGGAAGGCCCCGAGCGCGCCGCCGCCCGGACCCCCGAGTCGGGGCAGGACCCGCTCGAGCAGCTCGGGCACCGCCGCTGCGGGCCCCAGCAGCAGCGGGATCGCGAGCGCGACCCGCGCCGACAGCGCCGGAACGCCGCGGCCGGCGAGCAGCCGCCCGCCGAGCAGTGCGGCGATCGCGACGACGCCGTACGCCCCGAGGCCGAGGCTTCCGACGAGCCCGGCCGACAGGAGCGCGCCGAGCCGACCGCCGCGGTTCGCGACGCGCTCGGCGCCCCAGGACACGTCTGCCGGCGAGTGGGTCCAGATCGCCAGCGCGGCGAAGCCGGCCAGGCCGAGCAGCGCGAGTCCGAGCGCCTCCTGGACGAACGCCCCGGCGAGCGTCGGGCCGTCCGGCTCGTCGCGTCCCCGAGCGCGGGCGGAGCGCATCCGCGCGGCCCTAGCCAAGGCCGTGTCCGCCCATCGAATTCACCCCCCGGGATTCGTCAGGCGAACCCAGGGTACGCGGGCGCGCAGCGCCGTCAATGCCTCAGCCGGGACGCTGCTGGAGCGGGGAGAAGCCCGCCGCGATCGCCGAGCGCACGTCGTCCTTGAGCCGCTGGCGGTCGTCGACCGCGAGCCCGGCGGTCGGGATCGGCTCGCCGTAGCAGACGTGGATCACGCCACTCTCGATCCGCAGCGAGCCCTTCGGCGTGATCCGCTGCGAGCCCGAGACGGTCGTCGGCACGATCGGCACGCCGGCCTCGATCGCGAGGTGGAAGCCGCCGCTCTTGAGCTCGCCGAGCTCGCTTCCGTCGCCGCGGGTTCCTTCGGGGAAGATGATCACGTTGACTCCGTCGCGAACCCGCTCGGCGGCGCGCGCGAGGCTTCCGACCGCGCGCTCGCGCCGGCTGCGGTCGATGATCACGTGGCCGCCGGCGACGAGGGCCCAGCCGAACAGCGGGATCCACGTCAGGTGGCGCTTCGCGACGAAGCGCCACGAGGTCGGCAGCGTCGTCACGATCGCCGCGACGTCGAAGACGCTCTGGTGGTTCGACATCAGCACGAAGGGCTGAGCCGCGACTGCGCGCTCGACGCCCGCGCTCTCGACGCGGATCCCGCAGCTCGCGAGGATCCACGCGACCCAGCACCGGCCGACCCAGACCAGCGACTCGCCGCTGCGGTCGAAGAGTGCCAGCACGCACGCGAGCGAGCCCCAGAGGATCGTGTAGAGCACGATCAGGCAGTAGCGGATTGCGTAGATCACCCCGCCGACCTCGCCGCCGACGATGCTATCGCTCCCCGGGACCGCGGCGAGTCGCGCGCCGACGCGTCCGGACGAGATCAAACTCCGTTCGAGTTTGCGCGCCGCGCGCTCCGACTTGACGCGCTTCCCCGTCGGCGAGACTATCGGTCGATCACCCCCAACCTCGACGGAGCGAGCGCCATGGCGAGCGTCAACAAAGTGATCCTGGTCGGAAACCTCGGACGAGACCCCGAGCTGCGCTACACGCCCGGCGGCCAGGCGGTCGCAAACTTCACGCTCGCGACGAACGAGCGCTTCACGAGCAAGGACGGCGCGAAGCAGGAGCGCACCGAGTGGCACCGCATCGTCGCCTGGGGCCGCACCGGCGAGCTCTGCGCGCAGTACCTGTCGAAGGGGCGCAGCGTGTACATCGAGGGCCGGCTCCAGACGCGGGAGTGGGAGGACAAGGAGGGCCAGAAGCGCCGCACGACCGAGATCGTCGCGAACACCGTGCAGTTCCTCGGCGGTCGCGAAGGCGGCTCGGGCGGCGGCGGCTCGTTCTCCGGCGGATCGAGCGACGCAGGCGAAGGCGGCTACGACTCCGGCCCGCCGCCGTCGGACATCCCCTTCTAGGAGCGACACAGGATTCAGCGACTAGACCGGGGGCGCTGAGGCAGCGGAGGCCGCTGTTCGACTCCGCTCGGCTGCGCCTCGCTCACTGCGATGCCCTTCGGGCATCCGTGGTCTCGGCGGAGCGGCTCTGACGAGCCGCAACCACCGAGCTACCGCGTGCGGCTCCGCCGTGCTTGACCTAGGTCGAGCGCGGAGGTTCCGGGCTCAGTCCGACGCTCCGACGCGCAGGCTGCGCACGAGCCGGTTGATCAGGTCGCGCGACTGGCCGTCGAGGTTCTCGAACTCGATGCCCATGCCGGGCGGCTCGTCGCGGTCGCCGACGCTCGCGCGCACGACGCGCCCCATCACCTGGATCGGCTCGTCGCTGCCCGGGATCCGGAACTGGAGCGCGACCGGGGAGCCGAGCGCCGGCGGCGACTCGGTCTCGACGAACATGCCGCCCTCGTTGATGTTGCGGGCGAACTCCGAGAACAGCTCGTCGACGGTCTTGTAGTCGACGCGCACGACCAGGTCGACGCGCTCCGACCGGCGTCGGTCCGCGCCGCCGCGGTCTCGCTCTCCGCCGGGTCGCTGCACGCGGGTCTCCATGGATCGGTCCTTCGACGGGTCGGCCCGCGGATCGGGCCGACCGGAGTCATCGTCCCGCCGGCCCGCGGGCATTAATCCGTGCGGCGGGCTCGCCGGGGCCGGGCGCGGCGTCGAGGGCCCCGTGCTCCCGCAGGCTCGCATAGCCCCGTTCGGCGACGACCACGTGGTCGAGGACGCGGACGCCGAGGATCTCGCCGGCCTGGGCCAGCCGGGCCGTCACCGAGCGGTCCTCTGCGCTCGGGGTCGGGTCGCCGCTCGGGTGGTTGTGGACGAGGATCACCGCGGCCGCGCTCGCCCGGAGCGCCGGGCGGAACACCTCGCGCGGGTGCACGAGGCTCGCCGTCAGCGTGCCCTGCGAGACGACCTCCTCGCCGATCACGCGGTGGCGGCCATCGAGCAGCACGACGACGAAGCGCTCCTGTCGAAGCCGGCGCAGCCGGGCGGCGAAGCGGCGGAACACGTCGCCGGGCGCCCGCAGCGCGGCGCCTTCCGGCAGCCGCGACGCCGCGCAACGCCGCCCGAGCTCGAACGCCGCCACCAGCGACGCGGCCTTCGCCGCGCCGACGCCGCTGACCGCGCCGAGCTCGCACGGCGCCGCCGACTCGAGTCCGTCGACGCCTCCACAGCGCGCCAGCAGCTCGCGCGCGACGTCGAGCGCGTCGCGGCCGCGCGCGCCGGTGCGCAGCAGCAGCGCGATCAGCTCGGCGGCGCTCAGTGCCTCGGCGCCGCGTGCGCGCAGGCGCTCGCGCGGCCCTTCCTCCCGCCGGTCCGTGGGATGCATGGGGGCTCCGGGGACCGGGGCGCGAGGAGACTAGGAGAGCGGCGACGGCGTCGCTACCGCGACGGAGAGGTCGTCGACTACCGCGCCGA
>CAZQYK010000084.1:0-11364 GCA_964597285.1 uncultured Spirochaetales bacterium | reverse complement strand
CCCGCGCCGGCGATCTCGGCGGCGGTGCGCTCGGCCCCGTCGCCGTCGCGGTCGACGACGCCGACGACCGCGCCCTCCTCGCCGAGGCGCCGCGCGCACGCCTTCGCGATGCCGCTCGCGGCTCCGGTGACGATCGCGTTGCGTCCATCGAGTCCGACGAATCCGGGCAAACGGCTTCTCCTCGTGGACGGTCGGGCATCGCATTCTACCCGGCGCGCGGGCTAGAGTGCGCCGCGATGCGGCGACGTGGGCGAGGCCGATTCGGCGGTCCGGTGGCCGTCGTGCTGCTCGCCGCGTGTGGCGCGCCGCCGCCGCTCGACCACTCGGGCCCGACGGCCGACTGGCCGACCTACGCCGGCGACGAGCGCGGCCTGCACTTCTCGCCGCTGACCCAGATCGCGCCGGCGAACCTCGGCCGGCTCGAGCTCGCCTGGAGCCACCGCAGCGGCGACTTCCACGCCGGCAGCGCCGAGCACTCGCCGACGGCGCTGCAGGTGACGCCGATCGTCGCGAACGAAACGCTCTACTACTGCACGCCGTTCATGCGCGTCTTCGCGCTCGACCCCGAAACCGGCGCCGAGCGCTGGAGCTTCGACCCCGGGCTCGAGGGCCGCGGCATCGGCGGCCCGTATCCGCTGACCTGCCGCGGCGTCGCGTACTGGGAGGCCGAGCGCCCGCGCGAGGGAAAGTCCTGCGAGCGGCGCATCCTCTACGGCACGCGCGACTCCGAGCTGATCGCGCTCGACGCCGACACCGGAGCGCCCTGTCCGCGCTTCGGCGACGGCGGCCGCGTCGCGCTGCGCGAGGGCATCGGGCCCGGCGTTCCCGACTGGAAGTACTACCCGACGAGCCCGCCGCTCGTGATCGGCGACCTCGCGGTGATCGGCGCGCTCGTCGCCGACCAGCTCGAGACCGACGCGCCGTCGGGCGTCGTGCGCGCGTTCGACGTCCGCACGGGCAAGCGCGTCTGGGCGTGGGACCCGGTGCCACGCGGCTGGAGGCCGGATCGACGGAAGCCCGGCGAGCTGTGGCAGCGGGGCACGCCGAACGTCTGGGCGCCGATCTCGGGCGACGCGTCGCGCGGTCTCGTGTTCGTGCCGACCGGCAACCCGTCGCCGGACAGCTGGGGCGGCCTGCGCCGCGGCATCGACCACTTCGGCAGCTCGACGGTCGCGCTCGACGCGCGCACCGGCCGCGTCGTCTGGCGCTTCCAGACCGTGCACCACGACGTCTGGGACTGGGACGTGCCGGCGCAGCCGCAGCTCTTCGAGCACGCCGACGTCGGCGACGGGCGGCCGGCCGTCGTGCAGCCGACGAAGCTCGGCCACGTGTTCCTGCTCGACCGCGAGACCGGCGAGCCGCTCTACCCCGTCGAGGAGCGGCCGGTGCCGACCGACGGCGTCGCCGGCGAGACGCTCGCGCCGACCCAGCCCTTCCCGACGCATCCGCCGCCGCTGCACCCCGTCGAGATCAGCGCCGAGAACGTCTTCGGCTTCACGCCGTGGGACCGCGCGTCGTGCCGCGACCTCCTCGCGCGCCACCGCTACGACGGCGGGCCGTTCACGCCGCCCTCGGTCGAGGGCTCGGTGCAGTTCCCGCACACGGCCGGCGGCATCAACTGGGGCGGCGTCGCGCTCGACCCCGACCGCGCGCTGATGGTCGTGAACCAGACCCACGTCGCGATGCTGACGCGGCTCGTTCCGCGCGCCGAGTTCGACGCGCTGCCGGCGGGCGCGGTCCAGTATCCGATGGAGGCCTACCCGATGCGCGGCACGCCCTTCGGCGTGATCCGCCAGCCCTTCTTCTCGCGCTTCGGCGCGCCCTGCAACCCGCCGCCGTGGGGCTCGCTTGCCGTCGTCGACCTCGCGACCGGCGAGGTGCGCTGGCGCGTGCCGCTCGGCACGCCGCGCGACCAGGCGCCGTTCCCGATCTGGTGGCTCTGGCGCGATCTCGGCGCGCCGAACTTCGGCGGCGGGCTCCTGACCGCGAGCGGCGTCTTCTTCATCGGCGCGACGACCGACCGCACCCTCCGCGCGTTCGACGTCGACACCGGCCGCGAGCTGTGGCGCACGCGGATCCCGTACACCGCGAACGCGACGCCGCTCAGCTACCGGCTGCGCCGCGACGCGCGCCAGTTCGTCGTCGTCGCCGCCGGCGGCAACCCGCTGACGCAGCCCGGCGACGCGCTGCTGGCCTTCGCGCTGCGCGAGTAGGGGGCCGCTCTCGGCGGCGAGCGATCCGGTATGGTTTCTCGCAGCGGGGACGAGGCCTTGCCGATGAAGCTCCAGCGCAGATCGATCCTCGGGTGGCTCGCATCGGCGGCGCTCGGCGTCGCCGCGGCGGCGGAGCCTCCGGAGGCCGTTCTGCGCGACGCCGTCGCCCGCGGCGTGCTCGACGCGGAGGTGGCCGCCGCGCTCGAAGAGACGGGGCGCGTGCGGGCCCTCGCAGCGTTCGCCGTCGAGCCGGGCGCCTCGCCGAGCGCGCGGCCCGACGCCGCCCGTGTGCGCCTGCTCGGGATGGGCTTCTACCCCGGCCGCCGCTTCGAGCGGATTCCGATCTTGTTCGGCAGCTTCGACCCGGCATCGATGGCCCTGCTGCTCGAGGATCCGCACCTGCGGCGCGTGAGCCTCGAGACCACGGTGCTTCCGCAGCTCGCCGAGGCCGTGCCGCTGGTCTCGCTCGACCAGATGCACGACGCAGGCCATGTGGGTGCCGGCGCCAAGGTGGCGGTGATCGACACCGGTGTCGACCTCGCCCATGCGGATCTGGCGGGCGCGGTGATCGCCGAGCAGTGCTACTGCGACGATGCGGCAGGCCCGGCCGGCTGCTGCCCGAACGGCTTCGACCAGCAGTCGGGAGCCGGTGCGGCCCAGGACGCGCACGGTCACGGTACGCGCGTCGCGGGGATCGTGACGTCGGCAGGCGTGCACGCACCGCTCGGCGGGGCGCCCGACGCGCAGATCGTCGTGGTCAAGGTCACCGGCAGCACCGGGGGGGGCTCGCTCGTCGACCTGCTCTCCGCGATGGAGTGGGTGCTGATGAACCACCCGGATTCGGACGTGCTCAACCTGAGTCTCGGCTTCGGCCTCTACACGAGCGACTGCGACGACGCGGACGCGTCCACGATCGGCTTCGCGTCGGCCGTCGACCAGCTGAAGGCGGCCGGCGTGCTCACCGTGGCGGGCACCGGCAACAACGGCTCGGGCACGGGGATCATCGCGCCGGCCTGTCTCTCGAATGCGTTCGCGGTCGGCGCGGTCTGGGACGCCGACGTCGGCTCCCGCACCCACTTCGGCTGCACCGATGCCACGACTGCCGCCGACCAGGTCACGTGCTGGAGCAACAGCAACGCCTCGACCGACGTGATGGCGCCCGGGGCCCCGATGACCTCGTCGCGCCTCGGCGGGACCTCGATCACGCTCGTCGGCACCTCCTACGCGACACCGGTCGTCTCGGCCTGCGCAGCGGTGCTCGCCCTGGCCCATCCCTCCGCCGCGCCCGACGCGCTGGCGGACGCGCTGCGCTCGTCTCCGGTGAGCGTCGTCGACGCGAAGAACGGACTCTCGTTCCCGCGACTCGACTGCTTCGCGGCGCACTCGTCCTTCGCGCCCGGCGTGCCGGTCTCGATCGGACCGACCCTGCTGGTCCTCGTCGTGCTGCTCGGAGGTCTCGGCGCGGCGTTCGTCGGCTTCCGCCGCGCCTCGGAGGCGTAGGGTCGGCCGGCACCCGAGGGCTTTCGCCGATCGGGTGGACGTGGTGCAATGGAACCGCGCCCATGCGGAGGACCCCCCGATGCCCGCCGACCGCTCGTTCGACCGCTCGTTCGGATTCGACTCGACCGCCTCGGAGGCCGTCGCCGGCCTCGACCTCTCCGGAGTGTCCGCGATCGTCACCGGCGCGTCGGGCGGCCTCGGCGCCGAGAGCGCCCGCGCGCTCGCCGAGCGCGGCGCGCGCGTGACGCTGACCGCGCGCGACGCGGCGAAGGGCGAGAAGGTCGCCGCCGAGATCCGGCGCTCGACCGGGAACGACCGCGTCGATGTGATGCCGCTCGAGCTGACCTCGCCGGACGGCATCCGCGCGTTCGCGAAGGACTTCGCCGCGCGCCACGAGCGCCTGAACGTGCTGCTGTGCAACGCCGGCGTGATGGCGTGTCCGCTCGAGCGCACGGCGCAGGGCTGGGAGATGCAGCTCGCGACGAACCACCTCGGCCATTTCCTGCTCACGGGCCTCTTGCTGCCGCTCTTGCGCGCGAGCGCGCCGTCGCGCGTCGTGTCGGTGAGCTCGCGCGGGCACCGCTTCTCGCCGGTCGTGTTCGAGGACCTCCACTACGAGAGGCGCCCGTACGACAAGTGGGAGGCCTACGGGCAGGCGAAGACCGCGAACGTGCTCTTCGCGGTCGAGCTCGACCGTCGGCTGCGCGGCGATCGCGTGCGCGCGAACGCGCTCCACCCCGGCGGCATCGTCACCGAGCTCGGCCGCCACCTGCAGCAGGCCGACATCGACGAGCTGATGCGGCGCGCGCCCGGCGGCAAGATGGTGTGGAAGACGCCGGAGCAGGGCGCGGCGACCTCGGTGTGGGCCGCGACGGCGCCCGAGCTCGAGGGCCAGGGGGGCCTCTACCTCGACGATTGCCAGATCGCGCACGAGCGCACATCCGACGACGATCCGGGCGGCTACGAGGGCTGGGCGCGCGACCCCGAGGCGGCGCGGCGGCTGTGGACGGTGTCGGAGGAGCACGTCGGCGAGAGCTTCTCCTAGCGGACACACACGCAGGGAGGGAGAGCGGAGATGCCGGGACGCGTCGAGGACAAGGTCGCGATCGTGACCGGGGCGGCGTCGGGGATCGGGCGCGGCTGCGCCGAGCTGCTCGCGCGCGAGGGCGCGCGCGTCGTGCTCACCGACGTGAACGAGGCCGGCGGCCGCGACGCGGCGAAGGCGATCGGCGGCGACGCGGTGTTCGTGCGCCACGACGTCGCCGACGAGGGCGCGTGGCGCGAGGTGATCCAGGCCACGCTCGACCGCTTCGGGCGCCTCGACGTGCTCGTCAACAACGCCGGCATCATCGTCGTCGCCGACGTCGAGACCACGACGGTCGAGCAGTGGCGCCGCGTGATGGCGGTGAACGCCGAGGGCGTCTTCCTCGGCTGCAAGCACGCGATCCCGGCGATGCGGCGCGGGGGCGGCGGCTCGATCGTCAACATCTCGTCGACGGCGGGCCTCGTCGGCACGGCGCCCTTCGCCGCGTACAGCGCGAGCAAGGGCGCGGTGCGGATCCTCACGAAGACGGTCGCCGCGCACTGTCGCGACAAGGGCGACGGCATCCGCTGCAACTCGGTGCACCCGGGCGGCGTCGACACGCCGCTCGTGCGCGACATCGGCCAGCAGCGCGGGGCCGGGATCTCCGACGTCGAGGACATGGCCGCGCCGGGCCGCGCGATCGGCTACGGCCAGCCCGCCGACATCGCGCACCTCGTCCTCTACCTCGCCTCCGACGAGTCGCGCTTCATGACCGGCTCCGAGCTCGCGATCGACGGCGGCCTGACCTGTGTCTGACGCGACCCGCTACTCCCCGACGAACTCCAGCACCCGCGCGGCGACGTACTCGACCTGCTCGGCGCCGAGCTCGGGGTACATCGGCAGCGAGATCAGCTCGCGGCAGGCCTCGGTGGTGACGTCGAGGGGCTCGGCCCGGTGCGGGACGCCCTCGAGCGCGGGCTGGAGGTGGCCGGGCGTCTTGTAGTGGATGCCGGTGCCGACGCCGTGCTCGGCGAGGTGCGCGGCGAGCGCGTCGCGGCGCGGCGCGCGCAGCGCGTAGCAGTGGTAGACGTGCTCGCGCTCGGGGCGCACGCTGGGCACGCGCAGCGGCGCGCCGGCGAACAGGCGGTCGTAGTGCGCCGCGTGCTCGCGCCGGCGGCGGTTGCACTCGTCGAGGCGCGGCAGCTTCGCGCGCAGCACCGCGGCCTGCAACTCGTCGAGGCGCAGGTTGTAGCCGACGATCGCGTGCTCGAACTTCGACACGTGGCCGTGGTGGCGCAGCAGGCGCACCTGCTCGGCGACCGCCGCGTCGCTCGTCGTCACGAAGCCGCCCTCGCCGACCGCACCGAGGTTCTTCGTGAAGTAGAAGCTGAAGCTCGCCACGTCGCCGAGGCTGCCGCAAGCCCTTCCCTTGTACTTCGCGCCGTGGGCCTGGGCGGCGTCCTCCACCACCGCGAGGCCGTGCTCGCGGGCGAGGTCGAGCAGCGGGTCCATGTCGGCGGCCTGGCCGTAGAGGTGCACCGGCACGACCGCGCGCGTGCGCTCGGTGACGGCGGCGCGCACCGCGGCGGGGTCGATCGTCAGCGTGTCGGGCTCGACGTCGACGAGCACCGGCACCGCGCCGGCGTGGACGATCGCCTCGGTCGTCGCGAAGAAGGTGTGCGCCGGCGCGATCACCTCGTCGCCGGGCCCGACGCCGCAGGCGACGAGCGCCGCGAAGAGCGCGTCGGTTCCGTTCGCGATGCCGAGGCCGTGCGCGGCGCCGCAGTAGTCGGCGAACTCGCGCTCGAAGGCCACCGCGTTGCGGCCCTCGAAGAGCTGCATCCCGTCGAGGATCGTCTCGAACTCGCGGAACACCTGCTCGCGCACGGGCTCGAACGCGGCGCGCAGATCGACGAGCGGGACGGTCATCGGCATGGGCGGCAGAGCCTATCTCAGGGCCGACGAAGGGTCCCGACTACCGCAGCCAGCTGCAGCGGGTGCCGAGGCCGCTGTTCGACTCCGCTCGCCAGGGCTCGCTCCGCGCGCGGCTGCGCCGCGCTCGACTCAGGGGCGCGCCGCCGCGCCGGCGTGCGACGAGAGACCCACGCGGGCCCGCACGCGCCCGAAGCTCTCCTCGTACAGGCCGCGCGGCGTCGGCGGGCGCGGCACGCCGGGGTAGACCCCGCGCGACACGTGGCACAGCAGCGCCCGGCTCCACAGGCTGATGCCGCGCGCGCCGGCGCGCCGCATCCGGTTGCGCAGCTCGGAGTCCTCCTTGCCGTAGCCGGCGAAGGACTCGTCGAAGCCGTCGACCCGCTCGAAGAGGTCGCGCGCGACGCCGAAGTTGCCGCCGCGGATGCGCGGGCGGTTCGCGCGCCAGCCGGCGTAGAGGCGGTTGCGCCAGTGGGCCGAGTGCAGCCGCCACCAGGTGCGCGCGTCGAGCCGCGCCTCGTGCGCGCCGCGGCGCACCGACTCGGGCGTCAGCGCGCGCGTCGCCTCGGCGTCGAGGAAGACGTAGCCGCCGACCAGGAACTCGCCGGGCCGCGCCGCGCCCCGGTAGACCTCGACCCAGTTGCGGTAGGGCACGCAGTCGCCGTCGAGGAAGAGCAGCAGCTCGGCGCGCGAGCGCAGCGCCGCGAGGTTCTGCGCGCGCATCTTGCGGAAGCCCTCGTCGGGCTGCCAGACGCCGTCGAGCGCGTACGGCAGCTCCGGGCGCAGCGCCTCGGCCGCGCGCAGCGCCGGCGGGTCGGAGCCGTCGTCGGCCAGCCAGACGTCGAACGCCGGGTCGGTCTGGGCCGCCAGCGCGGCGAGCACGAGCGCGAGCTCGGCCGGCTGGTCGTAGGTGGCCACGACGACGCTCGTCGACGGCCCGCCGCTGCCGAAGGTGGTTCGCATCCCGGGCTCGCGACGATATCCTCCCCCCGCCCGCTGCACGAGGCGCATCCATGCTTCCCGGAATCCAGGCGCTGGTCGAGCTCTCGCGGCTCGACGTGCAGATCGCCGAGCTCGAGGAGGAGCGCGCCGGGATGCCGGCCGCGCGCGACGCCTTCGCGAAGGAGCGCGAGCGGTGCGCCGTCGCGGTGGCCGCCGCCGAGGCGGCGCTGCTCGAGGCCGAGCAGGAGCAGCGGCGCCACGAGAGCGCCGTCGCCGACCAGGAGGCCCAGGTGGCCCGGCTCGAGGGCCAGCAGTTCCAGGTCAAGACGAACGTCGCCTACAGGGCGCTGCTGCACGAGATCGACGCCGCCCGCGCGGCGATCTCCGAGGCCGAGACCCGGATCCTCGAGGCAATGGAGGCGATCGAGGAGGCGCGCGCCGAGCTCGAGCGCGCGCGCGCCGCGGCGGCGGCCGCCGAGGAGCGCATCGCCGCCGACGAACGCCAGCTCGCCGACCGCGAGCGCTCGATCGAGCAGAGCCTCGGCAACCTGAAGCGCGAGCGCGACGCGGCGGCGTCGGGAATCGACGCCGCCCAGCTCGAGCGCTACGCGAAGATCGCGTCGCGGCGGCGTCCGGCCGTCGCTGTGGCGCACAACGGGATCTGCATGGGCTGCCGCGTCGGCCTGCCGCCGCAGCTGCTGCTCGAGATGCGCAAGGGCTTGGAGCTGATCGTCTGCCACAACTGCCACCGCATCCTCGTGCTCGACGACGCGCGTTAGGCGGAGCTCGGCGGCGCTCTCGAAACGGCGTCTCGGCGCCCGCGGGAAGCGCGCGCCGCGGCGTCGGAACCGGCTGCCGTCGATACGATTTTAATCAATAAAATCAAATAGTTACGGATCGATTCCGACGGAGCGGCGCGGCGAGCCGCCCCGCGGCCTCTGCTATGATGCGCCGTCGAATCCATCGGCTGGGGCATCCCCCCCAACTCCAGCGGACGGGGCAATGAAGAACAACGACCGGTACTGGGATTGTCTCGACCAGGCGATGGAGGCCTCCCACGGCGGCAGAACCGACGAGGCGCTGGCCTGGCTCGACGAGGCCCTCCGAGCCCATCCCGACGGCGCCGAGGCCCACAACGGCCGCGGCGAGATCCTCTGGGACGAGGGCCGGGTCGAGGAGGCGCTCTACGAGTTCGAGCGCTCGCTGCGGGCCGACCCGAAGTTCGTCACCGCGCACCTGAACCGCGCCGAGCTGCTCGTCGAGGACCTCGGCGAGTACGAGCAGGCCGTGGCGCTGTGCGACGAGCTGCTCGGCGGCCAGAAGGCGCTGCCCCGCCTCGACCGCGGCAGCGAGGGCGAGGTCTACTACCTCAAGGCGAAGGCCGTCTTCTACCTCGACGACCTCGAGGGCGCGCTCTTCCTGACCCGGCGGGCGATGAAGACCTCCGGCGAGGTGCCGGTCTACCGCGCGTTCGACGGCCAGATCCTGTTCGAGCTCGGCCGCTTCGACGACGCGCGCCGCTCGCTCGAGTCGGCCGTCGCGCTCGACCCCGAGTCGGCCCACGCGCTCTACCACCTGGCGCTCGTGCTCGAGCGCACCGGCGACCTCGAGGGCTCGGAGCGGGCCTTCGAGGCCGCGAACGCGCTCGACCCCGAGCAGTACCCGCTGCCGGTCGCGGTCGACGAGGTCTTCTTCCGCGGCGCCGTGTCCGAGGCGATCGACAACCTGCCGCGCTCGATCCGCGAGTACGTCGAGGACGTGCCGGTGCTGGTCGAGGACTGGCCGAGCGAAGACCTGATGGCTGGCGAGAGCGTCTCGCCGCAGATCCTCGGCCTCTACGTCGGCACGCCGCGCACCGAGGCCGGGCCGTCGCACCAGCCGACCGACGTGACCCGGGTCGTGCTCTTCAAGCGCAACCTCGAGAAGATCTGCCGCGACCGCGAAGAGCTGATCGACCAGATCCAGGTCACGCTGCGACACGAGATCGGCCATCACCTCGGATTCTCCGAGGAGGACATGGAGCGGCTCGGGCTCGCCTAGACTCGGGGCGATGGCTTCCGCCGCTCCCGATCCGCCGCCGGCCTTCGATCGCGCGCGCCTCGTCGCCGCGCTCGCCCGGGTCGTCGGCGCCGAGCGCTGCCTCGCGCGCGCCGACGAGCTGATCGTCTACGAGTGCGACGGCCTGACGTCGCAGCGCGCCGAGCCGTCGGCGGTGGTCTTCCCGGAGTCGCGCGACGAGGTGCAGGCGCTCGTGCGCGCGTGTCGCGAGCACGGGGCGCCCTTCGTGCCGCGCGGCGCCGGCACCGGGCTCTCCGGCGGCGCGATCGCGCACGACGGCGCGGTCGTGATCGAGTGCTCGCGGATGGACCGGATCCGCCGCCTCGACGCGCGCAACCGCGTCGCGGTCGTCGAGCCCGGCGTCGTCAACGCCGACCTCTCGGTCGCGGCGCGCCCGCACGGCCTGTTCTACGCGCCCGACCCGTCGAGCCAGCTCGCGTGCACGCTCGGCGGCAACGTCGCCGAGAATGCCGGCGGCCCGCACACGCTGAAGTACGGCACGACGACGAACCACGTGCTCGCGCTCGAGCTCGTGCTGCCCGACGGCAGCTGCGTCGAGGTCGGTCACGCGACCGGCTTCGCGCCGGGGATCGACTTCGTCGGCGCGCTCGTCGGCAGCGAGGGCACGCTCGGCATCGTCACGGCGATCACGGTGCGCCTGTCGCCGCTGCCCGAGGCGGTCGAGACGCTGCTCGCGGTCTTCCCCGACGTCGTCTCGGCGTGCCGCGCGGTCGGCGGCGTGATCGAGTCGGGCCTCGTGCCGGCGGCGCTCGAGATCGTCGACCAGCGCACGATCCGCGCCGTCGAGGACTCGGTGTACGCGGCCGGCCTCCCGCGCGACGCCGGCGCGGTGCTGATCGCCGAGCTCGACGGCCCGCGCGTCGCGCTCGCGGCGCAGGTCGAGCGCGTGCGCGAGCGCTGCGCCGAGGCGGGTGCCGTGCGCGTCGACGTCGCGCGCGACGACGCCGAGCGCGCGCGCTTCTGGCGCGCGCGCAAGGGCGCGTTCGGCGCGATGGGCCGGCTCGCGCCCGACCTCTACGTCCACGACGCGGTCGTGCCGCGCGCGAAGCTTCCCGAGGTGCTTGAGCGCGTCTGCGAGATCGGCGACCGCCACGGTCTCGTGCTCTCGAACGTCTTCCACGCCGGCGACGGGAACCTCCACCCGAACATCTCCTTCGATCGCCGCGACCCCGACGAGCTCGCGCGCGTGCTGCGCGCCGGCGCCGAGATCCTCGAGACCTGCGTCGCGGCGGGCGGCGTGATCACCGGCGAGCACGGCGTCGGCTCCGAGAAGCGCGAGTTCCTGTCGCTCGTCTACGACGACGACGACCTCGAGCCGATGCTGCGGCTGCGCCGCACCTTCGACCCCGACCGCGTCTGCAACCCCGGCAAGATCTTCCCGACGACTCGCTTCTGCGCCGAGTCGAACCCGAAGGCGCGCGGCTACGACCGCGTGCGCTTCGAGTAGCCGTGGCGTCGCTCGAATCGATCGCGCCCGAGCTCGGCAGCGCGCTGCGCTTCCACGACCCGGTCGCCGTCGACGGCGTCGCGGTCGGCGCGACGCTCGCGCCGCCCGACGCCGCGGCGCTCGCCGCGGCGCTGCGCAACCTCGACGGCGCGCGGCTGGCGGCGATCCCGCTCGGCTCGGGCAGCCAGCTGTGCTACGGCAACCCGCCGCGCCGCGCCGACTGCCTG
>CAZQYK010000083.1:0-9783 GCA_964597285.1 uncultured Spirochaetales bacterium | reverse complement strand
AATGTCAGCATCTGGCGCTCTCTGGCGGATGCGCAGCAGATGCAGGCCCTGGCGCCCATGCTGGCACTCGCGGAGCGTTTCAACCGGGAGGGTGTTCGCTTCGAACGCCCAGTGGTCAACTACAGAACGTTGTGGGCTCTCCCGCTCCAGTGAATGATAAACCTTGGGCAACAGTAGTGACGAGCGGCCTAACGATCGGCTGCAGCTGACACCAAGGGCCTCGCTCCAATCGATTCGTGGTACAGTCTGGCGGCGAGCTCAGGTGTCCGGTCGTTGGCGGTCAGCGGCCCTCGGTGCAGCTGAGCCGCTGATCCGTTGGGCTGCGCGAAGGCTCAGCTCGCCTTGCGGTGGACGGTGACTTCCTTCTTCAACCGACCACGCAACCGACGCTTCTCCACCTCCAGATCGTAGTGAGTCTGGAGATTCATCCAGAAGCGCTCGGTCGTTCCAAAGTATCTCGCAAGCCGGAGCGCCGTATCTGCGGTGACCCCACGCTTTCCGTGCACGATCTCGTTGATCCTTCTTGCCGGCACGCTGATGTCCTTCGCCAGACGGTACTGGCTCAACTCCATCGGCTCGAGAAACTCCTCGAGCAGGATCTCACCCGGGTGAATCGGAGGGTGCGCACTCCTTGCCATGGTGTGTTCCCTTCTTAGTGGTAGTCCGAAATCTCAACGTCAAAGGCGTCTCCTCCAGACCATCGGAAGCAGATTCGCCATTGGTCGTTGATTCGAATGCTGTGCTGCCCCTCCCTGTCCCCCTTCAACCGTTCTAGTCGGTTCCCTGGGGGCACCCTGAGGTCGTCCACTCTCTCCGCCGCGTGCACGAGCAGGAGCTTTCGGTGCGCCCGGCGTTGTACATCCGGTGGCAACAGCCGCGAGCGCTCCCTTCGAAACACCTTCTCGGTCTCGCCGTCAGCGAAGCTTCGAATCACCCTGAGTATAGTAACGGATCTCGTTATTATCGCAACGCGTTACGCTCAGGCGCGCAGCTCAACAAGGCGCTGCAGCTGACGTCCAACAGCGCGTTCTAATTGGGGTTTGGTAGCATCCTGGCATCGAAACTAGGTGCTCGCGCGGCCTCGGAGGCGCTGTTGGCCGCAGCTGAGCGCCTGATCCGTTGAGCAGCAAGGGTCTCAGGTGCGCGAAGCGTTTGCGGCGATCCTGCTTCTGGTTTCGGCCTCCATAGCCGTAGCGGGCGACTGGCAGCCGAATCTCGAACTCAAGCACCGGTTCGTCGCGCACCCTGAGACGCCCCAGCCTGCAACCGAGTCCGAGAACGAGTGGGTCGAGTCGCTGGTGGCGAATCTCAAGCGCGGTGGTGCAAACCCACAGGTCGTCTATCGACTATCGCGCTCGTCCGCGACGTACGAGGTCAACGGCGAGCCGAGCACGTGGCCGATCTTCATCTCGCGCGATAATCCAGACCTTTATGTCATCGTCAATGACGCGGGCCGTCCAGGTGCCCGGTTCATCGTCAACTTCGAAGACAACACAGTCGGTGCCTATGGGCACGGCACGAGCCTCTATGTCCCGACATCTCGCAGATTCGCGGTCATCGTGCTCGATCGAGACTGGGGTATCGGAGGCATTCCCGTCTCAGGAGGCGAGAACAACTTTCTATTCGAAGGTCGAACAGCGACCTGGTATTAGTCGCGACTTGCTGCTCAACAAGGCGCTGCAGCTGACGGCCAACAGCGCGTTCCAATTGTGGTTTTGTAGCGTTCTGGCGTCAACCGTGGGTGGTCGCTCGGCCTCGGAGCTGAGCGCCTTACATGGAAGGCATCGCGGAGCGTGAACGCTAGTTCACCATTGCGTCCGGGTCTCACCCGAGAAATCCTTCGCATCTCACCTGCGTCCTGCGGGAGCCTGATGATGGTGAAGCGAAGGCCGGCGGAAGTTCGTCGCTTGTTTCGCGGCGCGGGCGTGCAGCCCGAGTGGCCGTTGGAGATCGAGCGGGCACAGAAGTACCCCACGGTGTCCGTCGGTGGGGTGCGGATGGCGCGGATTCGGTATGGGAAGGAGGGCCGGGATTGGATGGCTCCTCGAGGTCCCTGTCCCGACTGCGCAGTCGTCCGAGGAGAGCTGCACGTTCGGGGATGTGATCTCGAGCGTTGTCCGGCGTGTCGGGGCCAAGCCATCTCTTGCGGGTGTTCGGATACTGCTCGTTGATTCATTGATTCGGCGAGCTTCTACATCTGGAACCCGCCCCGCGTGACGCGCACGATTCTCGCGGTGGCGCTGGCGGTGGCGAGAAGCTCGCCGTCGGCGTCGCGCAGCTCGCCGCGGAGGAACGCGACGGAGTTGCCGCGGTGCACGACCTCGCCGGTGGCGACGAGTGTGCCTGGCACGGCGGGGCGCAGGAAGTTGACCTTCAGCTCGAGCGTCGGCCCGAACTCGTCGGCGGACTCGAGCGTCGTCGCGAGCGCCGGCCCCATCGTGTCGTCGAGCATCGCGGCAACGAAGCCGCCCTGGACGTGGCCCAGCGGGTTCGTGAAGTCCTCCGAGGCCTCGAACTGCATCCGGATACGGCCGCTTCCCGGCTCGGCCTCGAGCACCTTGCAGCCGAGCAGCCGCGCCGCGGGCGGCATCGGGATCTCCCCTCGGACGGCCCTCCAGAACGGGTGCCGGGGGTCGCTCACCTCCCGCCCGCCTCCGACTCCGCGCCGGCGACGATCGCGTCCTTCAGGCTCTCCAGCAGCTGCGCCGAGCCGAGGCGGCCGCTGCCGTCTCGGGCTCGGCCGAGCGCGTATTCGGGGCCGACGAGCTCGGGGCCTTCGCCCGGGGGCAGCGGCGGCGTGTAGTAGCCGAGCGCGTAGCTGCCCATCGTGTAGCCGAGCAGCGCCTGGAGCTCGGGGTCGAGCGTCTTCGCGATCTCGGGCGGGCACGCGAGGTACTGGTTCTCCTCCTGGCGCAGCCAGCCGAGCGCGTAGGTGAGGTTGAGCCCGATCCGGTCGGTGTCGGAGCGGTTCTCGCCGCCGCCGTGGAACACCGAGCCCGTGTAGACGAGCACCGATCCGCGCGACATCTCGGCGCAGGTGGTCTCGGCCTCGGTCGGCAGGCGCGCGTCGGGCCAGCCGGTGCTGCCCGGCGCGACGCGCGTCGCGCCGTTCTCAGCGCGGAAGTCGGTCAGCGCCCAGATCGTGTTGAGCTGCGGCTCGAGGTGCGCGAGGTGCGTGCCCCAGGCCCAGCGGTCGCGGTGGATCTGCTGCGCCGGCTGGCCCGGGCGGATCCGGATCACCTGGCTCAGGTGCAGCTGCGCGCGCTCGCACCACGGCGCGAGGAACGCGCGCACCGCGTCGAGCACGACCGGGTGCATCACGACCTCGCGGCACGCCGGCGAGCGCGCGACGAGCGCGCCGGTGCGCGTCGTGCGGCGGCCCGAGAAGTCGTCGGCGCCGGGCTGGGTCGCGGCGACGAAGGGCTGGAGCTCGCCGCGCAGGCGGTCGACCTGCGCCGGCGCGAGCAGGCCCTCGACGATCGCCGCGCCGTCGCGCGCGATCACCTCGAGCAGCTCGGGGGCCGTCGTCTTCGCATCGAGTCGGGTCAGTTCGGTCATCGCGTCTTCCTCTCCGGGTTCGGCGCCGCGCGCCCGGGCGCGAGCAGCGGCGTCAGCAGGGTGGCGAGCAGCGCGCGCTGGCGCGCCTCGGGGAAGCCCTTCGGGTCGAGCGACGCGCGCACGCCGACGCCGTCGACGGCGGCGATCACCGCGTCGGCGGCCTCGGCGGGGTCGAGCGCCGGGTCGACCTCGCCGGCGGCCTGCGCGCGGCGCAGCGCGTCGGCGGCGAGCCGGCGCAGCCGCGCGTAGTGGCGGCGATGGATCGCGGCGAGCTCGGGGTCGGCGACGGCGCGGCCCCAGAACGCGAGCCACACCTTCCAGTCGCGGCGCTGCGCGTCGCCGAGCGGGAGCGCCTGCGCGGCGGCCTCGGCCAGCTTCGGGCCGTGGAAGCGCTCGATGCCGGCGACCAGCCGCTCGGCGACGCGCTCGAGCGCCGCGGCGAGCAGCGCGTCCTTGCCGTCGAAGTAGTGGGTGAGCGTGCCGGTCGTCGCCTCCGCGGCGCGCGCGACGTCGACCAGCCGCACGCGGTCGAGACCGCTCGCGCCGATCGCCCGCACCGCGGCGTCGGCGATGCGGCGGCGCTGGGAGTCGTGGTCGACGATTTTAGGCATCACGGTGATTATAAAAAAAGGCCGCGGCTCCGCAAGGCCCCGGGTCGAGCGCAGGCGGCCCGGCCCCGAGAGAAGAGGAGGGCTACTCGATCCGGATCGGGATCCGCAGCCGCAGCTGGCTCGGGATCGGCTCGCCGCCGCGGGTGCCCGGCTCGAACTTCCACTCGCGGACCGCCTCGGAGACGAAGTCGTCGAAGCGCGGCAGATCCGACGCGTCGACGGCCACCCGTGCTACGTCGCCGCTCCGCGCGACCGACACGACCAGCACGATCTCGCCCTCGGTCCGGCGCCGCCGCAGCCGGCGCGGGAACTCGAGGTCGCCCGCCTCGACGAGGCGCGGCGGCTCGACCGCCTCGGCGGCCGCGCGCGCCTTCGCGCGCGCGACGGCCTGCGCGCGCAGCTCGGCGGCCGACTCGACGTCGCGCGCGCGTGCGGCGGCGAGCAGCGGCTCGACGCGCGCGGCGTCGCAGGCCTCGCCGTCGCAGAGCATCTCGTGCAGCGTGCGGGCGGCGACCTGCGCCGCGCTCGTCAGCTCGCCCTTCGCTTCGAGGTCGTGCGCGACGAGCACCGCGAGCGCGAGCCGCGGCTCGTCGGCCGGCGCGACGCCGACGAACCACTGATAGAGCGCCTCGGGCTGGTCGCCGCGCAGCGTGCCGGTCTTGCCGGCGACGGCGACGTCGCCGAGCAGCGGCTTGCCGTCCTCGTCGCGGAACGCGCGGCGCGCGGTGCCGCGCTCGGTGACGCCGACCAGCGACGCGCGCAGCGCGCGCGCGAGCTCGGGCGACCCGATCCGCGCGGCCGGCGCCGGCCCCGGCGCCGCGACGAGCTCGCCGCCGACGTCGCGCACCCGCGCGACCCAGCGCGGCCTCACGAGCTCGCCGTCGGCCAGCGCCGCCGCGAGCCGCACCGCCGCGAGGGGCGACAGGAACGAGCCCGCGAGACCCGACCCGAGCCGGCCGAGCGCGAGCGCGTCGTCGACCGCCTCGACGCGCCCCGACGGGTGGCCAGGCCCCGGCGAAGCGAGCAGGCCGACGCGCTCGATCTCGGCCAGCAGCGCGTCGCGGCCGAGGTCGTGCACCGCGAGTCGCGCGAAGCACTGGTTGTTCGAGATCGCGAGCGCATCCTCGAAGCTCGCGCTGCTCTCGGCGACCCGCGGCGGCGCGAGCTGCTGGTCGCCGACGAGGTACGGGCTGCCGTGGTAGTGGCAGGTGCGCTCCGCCGCCGCCGGCGCGTCGCGGAGCACCGCCGCGGCGGTGACGAGCTTCATCAGCGACGCGGTCGGGTAGGCGCGCGCGGCCGGGAAGGCCTCCGGATCGGTCGTCACGTATGCGAACACGTCGCCGGTCGCCGGGTCGAGCGCGATCACCTGGCCGAGCGCGACGCCGCCCTCCTCGAGGATCTCGCGCACGCGCGCATCGAGCGCCGGATCGACCGTGTACTCGATCGACAGCGCGGCGGCGGCGTCGGGCGGCGCGGCGCGGACCCCCGGCGGGAGCTGCCCGAGCGCGCCGTCGAGGTCGCGGCGCGTCGCCGCAGCCGCGGGCTCTCCCTTCGGCGTCGGGGCGCGCACCGAGCGGTCGAGCGGCGCGTCCACGTGGGCGAGGTCGAGGTCGTCGGGCGCGAGGCCCTCGCCGCGGGCGTCGTGCGCAGGACCGGCGATCGCGAGCATCAGCGGCAGCGCGAGATGGCGGAGCTTCGACATCGATTTCCACCGACTTGCAGGCCGCGCAACGTACCACGCGTTCCGCGCGACCGGGAAGGCGCCACGCAAGCTTCACGCCGACGGGGCCCGCGGGTGAGCGTCGGAACGCGCGTTCCCAGAATCGGGAAGGCGCGTTCCGTCGCAGCGCGCGGCGTGGCAACGCGCGCGGAGACGGCGCATCGGGCGAAATGCCGGTCCCTTCACGGGAATCGGCCGAGAACGCGCGATCGGTGCGAGCTGGGCACGTCGTTTGCACTTCGAACGGCTCTGGAAGGGGAAGGCGGATGCGGCGGTGCGTCCAGCGGTCGGCGGCGTGGGTCCTCGCGTGGGCTCCGATCGCGCTGCTCGTCGCCGCCCCGAGCGCCGCCGTCCCCCAGATCTATCAGTTCGTCTCCGGTCAGGCGCACATCACCGCGAACGTCGTCGGGCAGACGACGCTGCTCGTCGACACGGTGGTCGCGCTCGACGGGACCTTCTTCCAGTTCGACCCGTCCCCGGTCGGGGTGCCGAGCTTCGAGATCAGCATCGCCCCGACCGGCCCGATCCCGATGAGCGCATCGTATGGCGGCTACGACACCTTCGTGATCGAATCGGCGCTGCTCGTCCCCGGCACCGGCTACGGCTCGACCGGCATCGCGCTCGGCGGCGGCGCGTACAGCGTGTCGATGGGTCCGCTCGACGTGAACGCGGTCTACAGTGCGACCGACTCGACGAACACGAACCCGCCGGCCAACAACGTCCCGATCTCGTTCACGAATCCGACGCTCAACGCCTCGGTCGACACCGACCTGATCCTGTTCGAGCTGATCGGCGTGACGCTCGGGATCATCCCGGGCGCGCTCGTCGGCGAGGCCCAGGACCTGATCGTCAAGGGCGACATCACCTTCGTCGGCCAGGTGCCCGAGCCCGCCACCGGCGCGCTGCTGTCGCTCGGCCTGCTCGGCCTGGCGCTGCGGCGCGCGAGCCCTGCCAGGAGCGCCGCATGCGCCGCGCGCCGCTGATCGCCGCGCTCGCCGGCTCGCTCGCGCTCGCCCTCTCGGCCGGCGCGTCGCCGGTCGTCGGCGGCGGCCTCGCCGTCTCGATCGCGTGCCCGGACGGCGCGAGCCCGTGCTCGACGAACGCGACCTTCTCGCTCGCGCCGCCGAGCGTCGCACCGGCTGGAGGGTCGATCACCTTCGGGGGGGCGACGGCCGACATCCTGCTCACGGTGCCGAGCTACGCGATGGCCGGCTCGTCGGGCAGCGTCACCGGGCTGCTTTTCAGCGCGGTCACCTACAGCGCGACCGTCCCGATCAGCGTGACCCCGCTCGGCGGCGGCACCGTCTTGATCGAGCAGTCGCTCGGCTTCGCGACCGGCAGCGTGTCGGGCACCTACGAGCAGCTCGGCTTCGCCGGTCCGGCCGCGTTCGGCGACGCGGCGGTCTCGTTCGCGAACCTGAGCTGCCTGCTCGTCGACGGCCAGGGCCAGTGCGGCGTCGACGTCGGGAGCTTCCGCTCGCTGGCCGACCTCGCGCTCTCGGTCGGCGGCGCGCCGCACGACCTCGTGCAGACCTTCAACGTGATCGTGCCCGAGCCGGGCGCGCTCGGGCTGGTCGCGCTCGGCGTCGCCGGCCTCGCGTTGCTGCGCCGCACGCGGGGCTAGGCCCGGCGGCGCCACTCGCGCAGGCGCCGGCAGCTCGCCAGCGCGAGCACTCCGGCCAGCGCGCCGAGGGCCGTCGACGGCTCGGGGAGCGGATCGGCGATGCCGACCCCTTCCGGGAAGGTGAGGCCTCCCTGGACGAGCACCGGCGCGAGCGGGGCGTCGGTCACGGGGTCGAACGAGAGCTTCCAGAGCGTGCCGAGGCCGGGCACCGGACACAGGATCGACGCGCACGGCGCGAGACCCAGGTTGGCCCAGTACACGTTGCCCGGCGCGTCGACCGCGACCCCCGCGACACCGGGCGTCGGCTGCTCGGTCGCGAGCGGCCGCGAGAAGCTGCCGTCGAGGTGGTACTCGTTGATCACCGCCGGGACGACGTTGCCGACGACCCACTTGTCGCCGCTCGGCGTCGAGCGCCGCGCGATCGAGATCGGCACGAACGAGGCCTCGTCCTGGATCAGGATCGACTTGCGCGCGGCGAGGTCGTACGAGCAGTCGGGACCCGTCGGCGGAGGGAAGGGCGCGCCGTAGCGCGCGACGAAGCCGCCCGACGAGAGCCCGCTCTGGGGGGCGAGCACGGCGACGTCGCTCGTGCCGTCGCCGTCGGCCGCGAGGTAGCCGGCCGTGTAGAGCTGGTCGTCGAGGACGCAGAACTTGGAGTCCCGCGAGAAGTTCCCGTCCGCGTCGCGGTAGAAGACGAAGAGCGAGCCCACCGGATCGGCGTCGAAGGCCCCGACGCCGAGGTCGACCGCGAAGAACAGGTCGTCGGCCGGGTCGCTCGCGTCGGCGCCCACGCTGAACGCGCAGCCGGTGTTGTCGGGCTTGTGGTCGTTCGGCGGGTTCGTGAAGTTGTAGGTCGGCACGAGCTTGTCGGTCATCCCCCACGGCCCCGCGACGCCGGAGGTGGGCGCGAACAGGCCCCAGCCCTGGAGCAGGCCCGAGTGCGGCGGCGCTTCGTCGCTGTCCTCGCCCAGCGCGTAGCGCGAGGAGCCGTCGGCCTGCGTGAACGAGCAGATCTGGCCGTTCACGTCGTGGCCGCTGTACGGCGTCGTGCTCTGACGGCTGTCGTGCGGGCCGGCGTGCTCGTGGGCCGGGACCGGCGTCGTGCGCGTCGTGGTCGGCGCAGCGGCCGCGAGATCGTACGCGTCGAGCTGGTTGCCCTGGGCGCTGAGCAGGGTCCCCGCGCCCGGGACGACCGGCGCCGCGGGAATCGCGAACGCGTGGAGACCGTGCTGCTGACCCTCGGCCGGGACGCCCTCGGCGGTCGTCCCCGTTCCGATCAGGATCGTGTTGCCGACGATCGTCGGCGACGACGCGGGAGCGCCCGGCAGCGGCCGCTCGAGGAGCAGCGTGCCGTCGTTCGCGTCGAAGGCCTGGAGCGAGAGGCCGATCGTCGACGGCACGAACACGACGCCGTTCGCGTAGGTCGGAGCACCGAACGACGGACGGGCCGCCGCGGAGCGCCAGAGGATGCGCCCGTCGACGGCGCTGATCGCGTGCAGCGAGAGCATGCGATCGGGATCCTCGGCGAGCGTCGGGTCGGGAACCTCCGGCGGCGGCCCGGGGTCGCCGATCGGCGTCGAGAGCGCGCTCGTGATGAAGATCGCGGGCTCGCCGGAGACCTCGCCGACCGCGGGCGTCCCGATGATCCCGCCGAACGAGAAGCCCGGGTTCAGGTGTCCCGACTGCGCGGGGTGGCTCGTCCATGCGCGGGCACCGGTCTCGCGGTCGAAGGCGTAGTAGAGGCCGTCCTTGCTGCCCTCGCCGACGAGGCCGCCCGGAAGCAGGTTCGGCGAGGACCCGAAGTCGTCGTCGAGGTCGTTGAAGGGGCGGGGGTGGAACTCCCAGACGAGCTCGCCGGTCGTGGCGCGGATCGCGTAGACGCCCTCGCTCTCGGCCTCGGTGTCCGTGGGGTCGTCGTTGCCGCAGTTCGATGTGCCGAACGCGACCAGTCCGTCGCCGCCGAGCGCGTCGGGGTCGAAGACCGGCGACGACCACACGCCGCCGCAGCCGCGCCCGGTGCCCGAGCCGTCGGAGAGGGTGGTCCGCACGAGCCGCGTCTCGGGATCGAACTTGTAGGCCAGCTCGAGCCGGTACGGCGTCGGCTCGCCCGGATCCTCGACCAGCGCGAAGGCGTGCAGGCCCGTCCGGCCGACGCCGGCGTCGTTGTGGACGTCCATCCCGACGAAGATGCGGTCGGTCCCGTCGGCGAGGTGGGCGACCACGGGCGAGGACTCGATCGAGATCTCCTGACCGTCGGCGACCTGCGGGCT
>CAZQYK010000082.1:0-6829 GCA_964597285.1 uncultured Spirochaetales bacterium | reverse complement strand
CCGACGGCACTGGGAGTGGGCCGACGGAGTGCTGGCGAGCCCGCTGCGACGCGCGAGGGAGAGCGCGCGCGTCGTCGCCGGCGGCGCGCGCGTGGTCCTGCTGCCGGCTCTGCTGCCGCGCGACCTCGGACACTGGGCGGGTCTCGCGCCCGACGAGATCGAGCGGCGCGACCCGGTCGCGTTCGCCGACTTCGTCGCCGGACGGCCTGCTGCGCTGCCGCTCGGCGAGCCGCTCGCCGACTTCGAGCGGCGCATCGACGCGGCCTTCGCCGCGCTGCTCGGCGGTCGCCACGTCTCGCCGCTCGTCGTGTCGCACTTCGACGTCGTCCGCGCGCTCGCGGCGCGCGCGCTCGGCGACGACGCGCTGCCGCCGGACCGGCCGCGCCCGGGCGAGCTCGTGCTCGCGACGCGCGTGCGCGGCGCGAAGTTCCGGCTCGGCCGCGCGAGCAGCGACCCGCCGCCGCTGCGCAGCCCGCTCGAGCGCGACGGTCTCAGCGGAACCGGCGTCGGCGGCCCGACCGAGCGCCACGTCGCCCACCTCGAGCTGCGCCTGGGCCTGCGCGGCGCCTAGCGCTGCCCCCGACGGCCCTCCGCCAGGATCCGCAGCAGCTCGGGCAGCGACACCGGCTTGGTCAGGTGCACGTCGAAGCCGGCCTCGCGCGCGCGCGTGCGGTCGTCCTGCTGGCCGTAGCCGGTCAGCGCGACGAGGTGGACGCCGCGCAGCGACGGGTCGGCGCGCAGCGCGCGCACGACCTCGTAGCCGTCGGCGCCGGGCAGGCCGACGTCGCAGACCACCGCGTCGGGCGCCCGGCGGCGCGCGGCGTCGATCCCGGCGCGCCCGTCGTGCACCGTCTCGACCGCGTGCCCGGCCCCGGCGAGCGCCATCTCAAGGCTGCGCGCCGCCATGCGGTTGTCCTCGACCACGAGGATCCGCAGCGGGCGCGAGCTGCGCGCGACCGGCCGCTCCGGGCTCGCGGCCGGCTCGACGGCGGGCTCGAGCGGCAGCCGGAACCACAGCGTCGCGCCGCGGCCGACGCCGGGGCTCGACGCGCCGACCGTTCCGCCGTGCAGCTCGACGAGGCCCTTGACCAGCGCGAGCCCGAGCCCGAGGCCGCCGCCGCTGCGGTCGACGGTGCGGTCCGCCTGGCGGAAGGGCTCGAAGGCGCTGGCGAGGATCTGCGGCTCCATGCCGACGCCGGTGTCGCGCACCGTGAGCCGCGCCGCCGCGCCGGCGTCCTCCTCGGCGAGACGGACCGTGACGACGCCGCCGGCGTCGGTGAACTTGCACGCGTTGCTCAGCAGGTTCGCGATCGCCTGCGCGAGCCGCGTGCGGTCGCCCATCACCCAGAGCGGCCGATCGGGGAGCTCGACCTCGAGCTTCAGGCCGCCCCGGTCGACGAGCTCGCGGTGGTCGTCGACGGTCTCGCGCGCGAGCGCGACCAGGTCGCACAGCACCTTCTCGACCTGCACGCGCGCCTGCGCGATGCGCGAAACGTCGAGCAGGTCGCCGAGCAGGCGCGTCATGTGCGCGACCTGCCGCTCGGCCATCGCGCGCAGCTCGGCGACCGCCGGGTCCGCGGTCTCCTTCTCGCCGAGCATCTGCACCGCGATGCTGATCACGCCGAGCGGGTTGCGCAGCTCGTGTCCGAGCACCGCGAGGAACTGGTCCTTGCGGCGGTCCGACTCCTGGAGCTCGGCGTCGCGCTGGCGCAGCGACGCCTCGACGCGGTCGCGCTCCTCGGAGCGCGCCTGGATCAGGCGCGCGGCGTTCGAGAAGGCCCCCTCGAGCTCCTCGACCTCGGCGATGCGCATCGGGGCCACGCGGCGCCGCGCCGCCGCCGGCCGGCGCCCGAGCCCGAGCTCGCCGGCCATCGCCGTGAGCCCCTCGATCGAGCGCGCGCTGCGGCGGCTCAGCACCCACGCGAGACCGGCGGCGAGCGCGAGCATCGCGACGCCGAGCGCGAGCTGGTAGCCGACCGCGCGCCGCAGCGACGCGTCGACCGCCGACGTCGGGATTCCCATCGCGACCGTCCAGCCGCTGAAGGCCGAGCGGTGGAAGGGCGCGTAGACCGGCCAGCCCTCGATCGTCGCGCCCTGGAACCAGCCGCTGTCCGACTCGGCGAGCGCGGCGCGCAGGCTGTCGG
Organism: uncultured Spirochaetales bacterium; assembly: GCA_964597285.1. Classification (GTDB taxonomy): domain Bacteria; phylum Myxococcota_A; class UBA9160; order UBA9160; family SMWR01; genus JAHEJV01. The sequence continues at coordinate 4,685 of CAZQYK010000082.1, read as the reverse complement.
AAGCCGAGCGCCCGACGAGCCCGGGGTCGACGGTGCGCGCGACGATCGTCTGGTTCGCGTCGAGCACGACGCCGACCCAGTCCGCAGGCAGGCCCTGCGACGCGAGCAGCGCGTCGATCGCGCGCGCCCTCACCCTCGCCGTCAGCACGTACTGCACCGAGCCGTCGCGCAGCACCGGGACGCGCACCGGGAAGACCGGCCGTTCGCCGACCGACCCGAGGGCGCCGATCGTCGGCCGCGCGCTGTGCACGGCGGTCTCGAAGCTCTTCCGGTCGAGGCGCGGCTCGGGCTCCCCGTCGACGACGACGGCGGTCGGGCGCAGCAGATCGAGCAGCGGGCGCCCGTCGGGCCGTCTCAGGTTCAGCGTCACCCACTCGGGCCGCCGCGCGAGCACGCGCTCGGCGTCGACGCGGAACGCGGCGAGGTCGCCGGCGTCGAGGTCGGCCGACGCGCCGAGCACCTCGAGCGCTGCGCTCGCGCGCCGGAGCTCGGTGTCGATCGCGGTCACCAGCGCGAGCGTCCGCTCGGTGGCGCCGCGCTGGAAGGTCGCGCGCTCGTCGCGCGCGATCAGCGCGACGCTGACGACGAAGAAGACCAGCAGCGGGACCATCGCCGCGAGGACGACGAGCAGCAGGTGCGTGCGCAGCGAGAGCGGCGTCCGCAGACGGAGCGCGCGCCGCACCCTACCGACGATCGCCGACATCGCCCCGCACCGCCTCGAGATGGAGAGGTCGGGATCGTTCTACAACCGCAGCGCCCGCGGCGCCACTCCCCCGATCGGGTCAGCGGCCGGGTTCCCGCGGGCAGCGGTCGGCGTCGTCGCAGATCGCCGATCGGGCGCGCTCGAGCACGCGCGCGTCGCGCGCGTGCTCCGCGCCGGGGCCCATCCAGTCGCCGAGCGTCTCGCGCAGGATGCGCTCGACGAGCCCCTCGGTCCGCGCGTTCCCCACGCGAACCCAGACGAATCCGTACACGCGCTCGAAGACCCGCTCGAAGCGGCGCTCGAAGGTCGCGCGCAGGTCCGGCGCGAGCACGCGCGCGGCGGACGGGGCCGGGATCTGCGAGGCGCGGGGGCGGTCGACGGGGTCGGGCATCACATCTTCCTGCAGTCGCTGGCGAGCGGCGGGCGGCAGTCGCCGTCGCAGACTGGGCCCTCGTCGGCCCGCCAGCCGGCGCTGCCGCCCGGCACCGACGAGCAGGCCCAGCCGGCGTCGGTCTCGACGCACGCCCCGGGCGCGCACAGCACGCGGCCGAGCTTGTCGACCACGGCCGTGCCCTGCGGGCTCGCCGGGCACCACCACTCCTCGAGCGCGTCCGCGCGGCAGTGCTCGCGCGGCTCGCCGTCGGGCGCCTCGCCGAGCGCCGCGCCCGGCCCGGCCGCGCCGAGCGCCAGCGCGACGCCGGCGGCGCCGATCGTTCTCGAAAGGATCCCCTGCATCGCGTCCTCCTCCCGTCTCAGCGTCCGGCCGGAGCCCCCGGCAGGTTCCGCACCAGTTCGGGCTCGTCGCCCGCGCTCCGCTCGAGGCGCTCGAAGCCCCGGCCGGCGTGGCGCGCCGCCGGGATCCAGAGCAGCAGCAGCCCGAGCGTGAAGAACGACAGCCAGCGCACCGTCTCGAAGTCCTGGAACGCGACGGTGACTCCGAGGCCGATCCCGACCGCCAGGGCCTTCGCGGTGCGCTGCACCCACATGTCGATGAAGGCCTTCGCCTGGTACTTCTCCTCGGTCGTCGTCGGCACGTAGAGCGTTTCCTTCGCCGATTGGTTCAGCGAGTAGGCGAACGCGCCGTCGGCGGTGTTCAGCAGGCTCCCGGTCCACAGCGCCGGCAGCGCCGCGAACAGCCCCGACGCCCCGAGCGCGGCAGCGGGGAGCACGAGCAGCGCCGCGCCGACCCCGAAGCGCGTCATCATGAAACCGGTGAAGAAGAGCTGCACGAAGAGCGCGGCGCTGTTCGTGATCGCGTAGACCCGCGAGAAGTGTGTGCCGATCGCGTCGCCATCGAGATGGTGCTCGACCGCGCTCGTGAACTGGAAGTCCATCAGCGTCGAGACGATCTCGTAGAGGCCGACGATCGCGACGATCGACAGCAGGTAGCGCGAGCGCAGCGCGAGGCGCGCGCCGGCGAGCGCCGCGCGCGAGCGCGGCTCCTGCCCGGCCTCGGGCTCCACCGGCGCGTCGTCGGCCGCGCGGCTCGCCTCGGGCAGGCCCCGCGCGAAGCGGCCGGCCGCGACGCAGGAGGCGGCGATCGCGAGCGCGAGGGCGATGCAGACGCCCATCCAGTGCACCGGCCCGAGCTCGTCGATCCACGACGCGAGCAAGATCGAGCCGACCGCGCCGCCGAGCACCCCGCCGAGCCCCACCAGGCCGTAGAGCCGCTTCGCGGCGTCGGGCGCGACGCTGTCGTTCAGGAACGCGAAGAAGCTCGCGACCATCAGCGTCGAGAACAGGTCGCCGTAGAGGTAGAAGGTCCACACCGTCGCGTGACCCGCGTCGGGCAGCAGCGCGGCGAAGAGCGCGTAGCCGACGACGAAGAAGCCGACGAAGGCGAGCGCGAGGCGCTCGCGGCGCAGCCTCCGTGCGAGCGTTCCGAACGCGACGACCGCGAATGCGGCGACGACCATGTTCAGGACCTTCGCGATCAGCTCGCCCTGCGCCGCGTCGAGCGTTGCGCCGAGCAGCGACACCCCCCGCTCGTCGTAGAACTCGATGAACAGGCCCTTCTTCAGCGGCTTCAGGATCCAGAAGCTCGTGATGACGAAGAAGAAGATCGCGGCCATGCTGGCCGCGAAGGGCCATTCGCCGCGGCCGACGTGCGCCATCGCGCCGAGTCCGAAGCGCTTCATCCCGCCTCCTCCCGCGCCGCGCCCTCGGCGCGAAGCGCCCGCCGGGCGATCGACTCGAGCAGCACCGCGGCGGTGTCCGGGTCGTCCTCGAGCTCGTCGACGAGCGCCTCGCCGGACAGGCGCAGCGCGCGGACCTCGCTCGCGGCCTCGAGCCGCGTGCGGCGCGCGCGGTCGGCGAGCAGCTCGCGCAGGCCGAGCACGACGCCGGGTCCGTGCACCCTGGCCTCGGCGCCGCTGCGCCCGCCGGCGCTCGCGACGCGCCCCTCGAGCAGCAGCCACGCGTGGGCCGAGGCGTCGCCGGGCTCCCAGAGCGCCGCGCCCGCCTCGAACCGACACTCCTCCATGTCGGAGGCGATGCGGCCGAGCGCGTGCACGCGCAGGCCCGACAGGATCTCGCACGCCCCCAGCAGCAGGATGCGCGTGGCGAGCGAGCCGGGCGCGTCGGCGTCGACGGCGGGGCGCTCGTGCAGCGGCTCGGCATCGAGCGGCTCGGCGGCGAGCAGGCGGCGCGCGGCGTGGCGCATCATCGCGAGCCAGACCTCGAACACGTCGCCGATCACCCAGCGCAGGTCGTCGCGGCCGACGCGCAGCAGCCGTGTCGCGGCGCCGAGCGGCCGCAGCTCGAACGGCGCGCCCGCGAGCGCCTCGACGCCGCCGACGAGCGCGGGCGCCTCGATGCGTCGGCGCGACGGCCGCGTCTCGACGCCGCCGGCGAGCAGGAACGCCACCGGGCCGTCGGCGTCGCCGTCGTCGGTGTCGTCGCCGTCGACCCCGGCGGCGTCCCAGGGCTCGGCGCGCTCGGCGAGGCTCGCGAGGTCGTCGGGGTGCAGCTCGGCGAGCTCGGGGATCGCGGCGAGCGCGAGCACGCGGTCGATGGCGTTCGCGGCGCTCATGCGATGGCCTCCGCGCGCGGCGACGCGAGGCGGGCCGCGCTGCTCTCGGCGACCTCGCGCAGGCGGTGGCGCGCGATGTTCGCGAGGATCGGGTCGGCGTCGGCGAGCAGGCGGTCGAAGAGCGGCGCGAGCGCGTCGCGCAGCGCTGCCTCGTCGTCGGGGTCGAGCGCGTCGGCGAGCGCGCGCGCGAGCGCCGAGCCGCGCTCGCGCGTCGCGCTCCGCAGCCGCCCGGCCTCGTCCTCGGGGCCGACCATCGCGAGCAGCGCGCCGCGCAGCTCCTCGGTCACCGAGTGCTCGATCAGCTCGAGCCCGCTCGCACGCGCGATCCGGCCCGGCCGGTGCAGCGCCTCGAAGATCGAGTCGAACTCCGCCGTCGGCTCGAGGACGTGGAGCGCGCGGAACACGCGCTCGAGCGCGCGCTCCTCCTTGTCGATCAGCACCTCGCCGAGCAGGTCGCGATCGCCGCTGCCGACGGCGTCGTGCAGCCGCGACCACGCGAAGTAGCCGACGCGGAACGCGAGCATGTCGATCGCGCGGTCGAGCGAGCGGCCCGCCTGGCGCGCGACGCCCTCCTCGGGGATCTCGAGCGACGGGTCGTCGTCGCGCAGCCGGCCGAGGCCGCGCAGGATCTTGTGGCGCACGCGCGGATCGCCGTGCTCGATGTGGCGCGCGAGGATCTCGGCGGCGGCCGGCGTGCGGAACAGGTGCACCGTGCGCGGCAGGTGGCGGCGCACCGCCGGCTCGGTGTCGGGGTCGCGCAGCGCCGCGTCGAGCGCATCGAGCGCGCGCGGGCCCATGCGCAGCAGCGCGGCGCGAGCCGCGGGGCGCGCCCCGCGGCGGCCGAGCAGGGCGATCAGGCTCGGGATCCACTCGGGCGCGAGCGCGGACTCGCCCGACAGCGCCTGCGCCAGCTCGCGCGCCTCGGCGCCGTCGCGCTCGGCGATCAGGCGC
>CAZQYK010000081.1:0-2560 GCA_964597285.1 uncultured Spirochaetales bacterium | reverse complement strand
TCGATGAAGGCCTCGCGCACGACCGAGCGCGGCACCTCGACGGTCTGCTCGAGCGCGATCGCCTCGGCGCGCGCCTCCGCGTCGCCGGCGGCGACGTCGAGCCGGTAGGTGACGCGAAGGTCGCTGCCCATCGTCTCCGGTCTCCGACGGGCGCCGCTAGATCAGGCTCTCGAGGAACTCGAGCGTGCGCTCGGCCGCGCCGTCCTCGACCGGCGTCACGGCGGCGTCGAAGTCGGTGACGCCGGCGTCGCGCAGCCGCCCGACCTGCGCGCGCAGCGCCTTCTCGTCGCCGAGCAGCGCGATGTCGGCCGGCCCGCCGGCGCCCTCACGGTCGAGCATCGCGCGGTACGACGGCAGCGAGCCGTAGATCGCGAACGACTTCGCGACCGCCTCGCGCGCGGCCGCCGTGTCGCGCGTCAGCGCGATCGGAAGCCCGCAGACGATGCGCGGCTCGGGGCGGCCCGCCTCGCGAGCCGCGGCCGTGAGGCGCGGCGCGACGTGCTTCTCGATCGTCTCGGGCCCGGTCATCCACGTGATCGTCCCGTCGGCCTCGCGGCCGGCGAGGCCGAGCATCACCGGACCGAGCGCCGCGACGAGCAGCGGCACCGGGCGCGCGTCGGCGAGCTGCAGGCCGGTCTTCACGCGGTACTCGTCGCCGGCGTGGTCGACCGGCTCGCCGCGCAGCAGCGGCGCGAGCACCGCGAGATACTCGCGCATGTGTCGGGCCGGCTTCGAGTAGTCGAGGCCGAACATGTCCTCGATCACGATCTTGTGTGACAGGCCGATGCCGAGCGCGAAGCGGCCGCCGGTCGCCGCGCCGGCCGTCAGTGCCTGCTGCGCGATCGCCACCGGGTGGCGCGGGTAGCTCGGCACGACGGCCGTCCCGAGCTCGATCCGCTCGACCTCGCGGCCGGCGACCGCGGCGGCGGTGATCGCGTCGTGGCCGAAGATGTGCGGGAGCCAGAAGCTGGCGAAGCCGCGGCGCTCGGCGTCGCGCGCCTGTCGGATCACCGCGTCGAGCGACGGCTCGTTGCCGCCGAACATCAGTCCGATGCGCATGGGGGACCTCCGGGCGCGGCGCGCCCCGGGCGGCGCGGCTGCACGCAGTATACCGGGGTGCGCGCCGCGCGCGGGCCGTAGCCGCGCCGAGCGCGGGGAACTGCGCGACGCGCGCGGACGCGGGATACTGCGCCCGCGAGATGGCGATCGGCGGCCGGAAGAGGTGGAGCGGCGCCGCGCCCGGAGCGCTCGCGCGCGCCGGCGCCGCCGCGGCGCTGTGCGCCGCGCTCGGCTGCAGCGGGTCCGACGCGCCGCCGGGCGAGATCGTCGGCACGAGGCGCCCCGACGCGCCGCCGGCGGCCGACGCGAGCGGCCGCGGCCGCCAGATCCTGTTCGGCGACCTGCACGTGCACACGACGTACTCGATCGACGCCTTCCTCTACGCGCTCCCGCTCTTCGGCGGCGAGGGCGCGCACCCGCCCGGCGACGCGTGCGACTTCGCACGCTGGTGCTCCGGGCTCGACTTCTTCTCGCTGAACGACCACGCCGAGGGCCTGCTGCCGCCGCGCTGGCGCCGCTCGATCGAGAGCCTCCGGGAGTGCGACGCGCGCGCCGGCGACCCCGACGACCCCGACCTCGTCGCCTTCGCCGGCTGGGAGTGGACGCAGGCCGGCGCGACGCCGGAGACCCACTTCGGACACAAGAACGTGATCTTTCCCGGGCTCGCCGACGACGAGCTTCCGACGCGCCCGATCTCGGCGCTGGCCGGCGACGTGATGGGCCGCGCCCGGCACCTGTGGCTCGCGCGCGGCGCCGAGGCGATCGCGAGCGTCGTGGCGCCCGAGTACGCCGACTTCCTGTGGTGGATCCGCGCGCTCGCCGACACGTCGATGTGTGAGGCGGGCGTCGACGTCCGCGACCTCCCGCCCGGCTGCCACGAGAACGCGGCCGATCCCGAGACACTCTTCGCGAAGCTCGACCAGTGGGGCTTCGAGTCGCTCGTGATCCCGCACGGACTCGTCTGGGGCGTGCACGCGCCCCCCGGCGCGACGCTCGCCGTCCAGCTCGAAGGCGGCCGCCACGATCCGCGACGCCAGCGCCTGCTCGAGGTCTTCTCCGGCCACGGCGCCGCGGAGCGCTTCGCTCCCGAGGCCGCGCGCGCCGATGCCGCCGCCCGCGATGGCGTCTGCGCGGCGCCGAGCGGCGACTTCCTGCCGTGCTGCTGGCAGGCCGGCGAGATCGTGCGCGCGCGCTGCGACGATCCCGGCTCGGCGGAGTGCGCCGAGCGCGTCGACGAGGCGCACCGGCTCGCGCTCGAGGCCGGCCGACGGCCGCTCCGGGTGCTGCCCGACGCGCCGGTCGAGGCGTGGCTCGACTGCGACCAGGTGCGCGGCGAGTTCAAGTCGGCGCTGTCGCCGCGGCCGGGCCAGAGCGCCCAGGCGGCGCTCGCGCTCGAGGGCAGCGGCGCCGGCGACGACGCGCCGCGCTTCCGCTTCGGCCTGATCGCGTCGAGCGACATCCACTCCGCGCGCGCCGGCACCGGCTACAAGCAGGTGCACCG
>CAZQYK010000080.1:0-4882 GCA_964597285.1 uncultured Spirochaetales bacterium | reverse complement strand
GCCACGGCCCCGACGCCTCGCCGAGCGCCGCGCGCGACACGGCGTGGGCGCCGATCACCGCGAGCGACGCCGCGCAGCCGCCGTGCAGCGCCTTGCCCGGGTTCGAGTTCTCCTCGCGGAAGGGCAGCCGCAGCGTCGCCGACTCCTCGTCGAGCTCGGCGAGCTCGACGCCGAGCGCCTGCGCGTAGCCCGACTTCGCGATCCAGCCCCGAACGAAGTCCACCCGTCCGATCCCTCCCCTGCCCCGGTGCGCTAATCCAGGTCCGGCCGCAGGCAGGAGTGGATCGACTCCTCGCCCGGCACCTGGCGCGCGAGCGTGCGGATCGCGAGCTCGGCGTCGCGCAGCCCGAAGTCGTGCGTGTGCAGCTTCTCGAGCGGGTGGCGGCGCGACTCGATCAGCCGGATCGCGCTGCGGTAGCCGGTCGAGGTGACGCCGATCGCGCCGAGCAGCGTGATCTCCTTCATCACGATCTTGTCCGAGACGAAGTCGGGGATCGGCACGAAGCCCTTGACGCCGGCGAGCACGACGCGCCCGCCCGGCGCGGCGTAGTCGAGCGCGGCGGCGACCGGCTCGGTCGAGTACGACGACACGTCGACGACGACGTCGGCGCCGCGCCCGTCGGTCAGCTCGCGCACGCGCGCTTTCGCGTCCTCGTTCTCGACGTCGATCGTCGCGTCGGCGCCGAGCTCGCGCGCGAGCGCGAGCTTGCGCGCGTCGGCGGCGAGGCCGGTGACGATCACGCGGTCGGCGCCGGCCTCGCGGGCCGCGACGACGCTCGCGAGCCCGCGCTGCCCGGGCCCGAGCACGAGCACCGTGTCGCCGGGCCCGGTGCGCGGCATCTCGACGGCCCAGCGGAAGCCCGCGCCGAGCGGGTTGAACATCACCGCGAGGCTCGGGTCGAGCGACGGGTCGATCCGGTGCACGACGGAGTTGCGGTGCACGAACATGTACTGCGCGTACGCACCCCACAGGCCCGGCGCGTCGGAGAGCGGGATGTACGAGTAGATGCGGCGCGTGTGGCACAGGTGGTAGCGGCCGCCGAGGCACGCCGCGCAGAAGCGGCACGAGAGCATCGTCTCGACGGCGACCCGGTCGCCGACGTCGACGCCCCAGCGCCGCGCCGCTGCGTCGCCGATGCGCTCGATCACGCCGAGCGGCTCGTGGCCCGGGATCACCGGCACCGGCGTGCGCAGCATCCCCTCCCACTGCTCGTAGTCGCTGCCGCAGATGCCGCAGGCCTCGATGCGAAGCAGCGCCGACTCGTCGTCGATGTCCGGAATCGGCAGGTCGCGCGGCTCGAGCTTGCGCACGCCGGTCTGGACCATCGCGAGGGTCTTCGAGGGGGGCATCGGAGGGGCCTATTGTATGGGCCCCCGAGCGCCAGGAGAAGAGGCATGGACCACCGGGACCGGGTCGTCGTCGTCACCGGCGCGTCGTCGGGCATCGGCCGCGAGACGGCGCTCGCGTTCGTCCGGCGCGGCGCGCGCGTCGTCGGCGTCGCGCGGCGCGAGGATCGGCTGCGCGGGCTCGTCGCCGCGTGCGACGCGCTGCGGCCCGGCGCGGCCTCGCTCCTCGCCGGCGACCTCGGCGAGCGCGCGTTCGCCGAGCGCGTCGTCGCCGACACGCTCGCGCGTCACGGCCGCCTCGACGTGCTCGTGAACAACGCCGCGATGCCGAAGCACCGGCACGTGCTGCACCTCGGCGCCGACGAGGCCGAGCGGGTGATGCGCGTGAATTTCCTGTCGGCGGTCTGGACGACGCTCGCGGCGCTGCCGGCGATGCTCGCGCGCGGCGAGGGCTGGGTCGTCAACGTGTCGTCGTTCGCGGCCTTCGTGCCGCCGCCGCGCGAGGCGATCTACTCGGCGTCGAAGGCCGCGCTGAACGCGTGGAGCGCCGGGCTGTGGATCGACCTCGAGGGCTCGAACGTGCGCGTGTCGATCGTCAACCCGGGCGCGATCGACACCGAGATCTGGGACAAGCAGGACGAGCCGAACGCGTTCCGCGGCCGCAAGCACCCGCCCGCGCGCGTCGTCGACGCGATCCTCGCCTGCGTCGAGCGCGGCGACCTCGAGCGCAGCGCCCCGCGCAGCCCGACGCTGTGGATGGCCCGCCTGCTGCGCACCTTCGCCCCCGCCCTGCTGCGCCGCGGCATGGCGAGGTTCGACCCGGTCGACCCCGAGGTGTTCGCAAGCGCCCGCGCGCGTGGCCGAGCGGCGCTGGGGACCGCGGCCGACAGGGACTGGACCTGAGGAGCGGCGTCGGGAGGCCGCTCGCTCAAGGTGCGCGAAGACGTGCCGTCGCTGCGGACGGTGAAGCTCGTGCACGAGGTCGAGCGAACGTTCGCCGACGGCTGCGAGCGCGGGGAGTTCCGGCTCGTGCACTACTCGCTCCAGAGGGACCACGCGCACCCGGTCGTCGAGGCGAAGAGCCGCGAGGCGCTCGGGCGCGGGATGAAGGCGATCGGGTCGCGGCTCGCGCGGGCGTTCATCTGGACCCACTCGTAGGCAGCCATGAGGCCATCTCTCCTCGGGGTCGACTGCGGAGTGGGCGACGCACACGACAGCGCAAGCAGCGGGGGGAGCACCATCTTCGCGCGGCGGGTTCTCACGCCACCAGATCCCCCATTGCGCGCAGCGTCTTCACGGCGTCTTCGGGGAGGACCGGGGGCTCTTTGCCGACGGCGAGGCAGCCGAGGATCAGCTCGGCCGAGCGCTCGACGATCTCGACCATGTCGGCGGCGCGGCGCAGGCTGCGGCCGCAGACGACGAGGCCGTGGTTGACCATCAGCACCGCCCAGCCGTCGGCCATCGCGTCCGACACGGCCTCGGCCAGATCGTCGGTTCCGGGCATGATGAACGGAACGCGCGGGATGTCGCCGAAGAACGCCGCCTCGGTCGAGATCGGCAGGAACGGGAGTCCGGCGTTCGCGAGCGTCGTCGCGTGCGGCGCGTGCGCGTGGATCACCGCCTTCGCGGCCGGCTTCTTCTTCAGGATCTGCGTGTGCATGCTCCACTCGCTCGACGGCGAGCGCGCGCCGGGGTCGAGCGAGTTGCCGTCGAGGTCTATGCGCACGAGCACCTCCGGGCGCAAGTCGCCCTTGAAGAGCTGGCTCGGCGTGATCCACACCTGATCGTCGGCGCCCGGGATGCGCACGCTGACGTTGCCGCCGGTCGCGGTGATCACCTGCGCCTCGTAGAGCTCGCGCGTCACCGCGACGAGGTCGGCCCGGACGTCTCCGGCCCCGACCGGCGCCGCCGCGGCCGGCGCGACGCCCGGCAGCGCGAGCGACGCGAGGTCGCCGGGGTCGCCGACCTCCTCGCGCGCCGCCGTGTAGACGCGGCGCATGTCGCCCTGCATCTGCTGCACCGCCATCGCCTTCGCCGCGTCGCCGGTGAACGCGATGTCGCCGGCCATCGCGCGCTCCATCGCGTTGACACGTCCGGTGAGCATCCCGTCGAGGATCTCGGCGCGCATCCGCAGCTGGACGACCGAACCGCCTTCGGGCCGCCCGAGCCGGCTCGCGACGCGGCCCGAGCGCAGCGCGATGTGGAAGTCGAGGCCGACGTCGGGCAGCACGAAGTAGAGCGCGACGTCCTGGTCGGCGCTGAACGTGCGCACGCGCTCGTCCGCCTGCATGCCGGCGGTGAAGCGCTCGAGCAGCCGCCGCATCGCCGCGACCGTCTCGGCCGGCGCCGACGCGCCGTCGAGCGCCTCCTCGCGCGTCTCGGCGCTCGCGTCGCGCTGGAGGTCGCTGACCGCCGGCCCCGGCCGCTCGGCGAGCGCCGCGAGCTCGGCCTCGCTCGGCGCGCGCCGCGGGCCGGTCCACGAGAAGCCGTCGAGCGCCTCCGGGTTCAGCACGCTGCGCGGCCGGCCGCCGGCGAGCAGCGCCTCGAGCGCGTCGGCGACGATCCGACCCTGGTGCACCGCGACCTCGCTCGTGTTGCCGCCGACGTGCGGCGTGTGGATCACCTTCGCGTGCGCGACGAGCGGGTGGTCGGCGCCGGGCGGCTCGACCGAGAACGCGTCGAGCGCCGCGCCGCCGATCCTTCCGCTCTCGAGCGCAGCGAGCAGCGCGTGCTCGTCGACGAGCGCGGCGCGCGCGGTGTTGATCAGGAAGGCTCCGGGCTTCATCGTCTCGAACGCCGCCGCGTCGAGCAGCCCGCGCGTCGCGTCGGTGACGGCCGCGTGCAGGCTCACGACGTCGCTCTCGCGCAGCAGCGTCTCGAGCTCGACCTTCTCGCAGCCGGCGAGCGCCGCGTCGTCGGCCGACACGAAGGGGTCGGCGACGAGCACGCGCGCGCCGAAGCCAGCGAGCCGCCGCGCGACCGCGCGCCCGACCGCGCCGAGCCCGACGAGGCCGACCGTCTGCGCCCACAGCTCGCGGCCCTGGAGCACGCGGAAGGCCTGGCCCATCGCGGCGAGGTTGCCGGCGCCGACCTTCGGGTCCGACAGGAACGCGGTCGCGTCGGGCAGCCGCCGCAGCAGCGCGAGCGCGAACGCGATCGTGAGGTCGGCGACCGCGTCGGCGTTGCGGCCCGGCGCGTAGAGCACCGGGATCCCGAACGCGGTGCACGCCGCGACGTCGACGTTGACCGCGTCGCCGCGGCACGCGGCGACGATGCGCAGGTCGGGGAGCTGGCGCAGCGCCGCCGCGTCGACGACGTCGACCTCGGTCACGAAGACCTCGCACCCGGCGAGCGCCGACACGAGACTCGGCCCGGTCAGCATCCGCAGGCTCTCGCGGAAGCTCGCGTACTCGACGTCGGCGACGCCGCGCAGCCGCTCGAGCGACGCGTCGTCGAAGGCCGCGGTGACGAGGAGCTTCGGCCGGTGCGCCGGTCCGCCGGCCGGCGCCGCGTCGCCGGCGGCGCGCGCGATCCA
>CAZQYK010000079.1:0-8685 GCA_964597285.1 uncultured Spirochaetales bacterium | reverse complement strand
TCGCGCTCGGCGAGCGCCTGATGCCCGGGCGCCTGCACCTGTGCGAGGTCCCGCGCGCCCGGATGCCCGACGCGTACCGCGCTGCCGACGTCCTCTTGCACCTGAGCCTCGACGAGCCCTTCGGCAACGCGTACGTCGAGGCGCTGGCGTCGGGGCTTCCGATCGTCGCGCACGACCGCGAGGTGACGCGCTGGATCGTCGAGGAGCACGCGTTGCTCGTCGACACGCGCGACGACGAGGCCCTCGCCGCGGCCCTGCGCCGAGCGATCGCCGTGCACGGCCCCGAGCGCGCGGCTGCGGCGCGCGCGATGGTCGAGCGCCGCTACGCGTGGCCGACGGTGGCGCGCGCCTATCGCGACTTCCTCGCCGAGGTGGCGGGCCGCTGATGTCTACGGCTCAGGAGAGGCTGCGCAGCAGCTGCAGCAGGTCCTGCTCGCTCCGGGTGCTCGGGTCGTCGGCGCCGCGCAGCCAGCGGCGGAAGCTGGCACGCAGCCCGATCGCGAGCCGGTCGACGCCGCGCACGAGGCTCTCCGCGACGCGCCCGTGGCACTTGCGGAGCACCAGGTAGCGCGCCGACCAGAGCTGGCGCCTGCGCCAAGCCGCGGACTCGCTCGACTCTTCCGAAGACGCGGCTCCGACGTGCGACACGGTCACGTCCGGCTCGTAGCGCCGCCGGAAGCCCGCCCGGGCGAAGCGGTGACACAGCTCGATGTCCTCTCCATAGAAGAAGAAGTCGCCGTCGAGGAGCCCGACGCGCCGCACCAGCTCGCCGCGCAGCAGCAGGAAGGCACCCCCGAGCCAGTCGACGTCGCGGCGGGTCCGCGAGCGGTCCCACCCCGGATCGTCGACGTCCGCCCAGCCGAAGAGCCTCGGGAAGCGTTGGCGGAGCCCGAGCGTCTCGGCGCACAGCCGCAGCGGCGTCGGGAAGCGCCGCGCCACGTTCTGGACGCTGCCGTCGGCGTTCAGCACGCGGCACGAGAGCGCGCCGATCGACGCGTCCTCGCGCATCCGCGCGCAGCAGTGGCCGAGCGCGCCGGGGTGCAGCTGCGCGTCGCTGTTCAGCAGCAGCACCCAGCGGGCGGCCGGGCCCTGCGCGTGGCCGTGGTTGACGCCGCGGGCGAAGCCGACGTTCCGATCGAGCGCGCACAGCGAGAGCCAGTCGCCCCAGCCGCGCTCCGCGACCGCCGCCGCGAGGCGCTCGGCCGACCCGTCGCCGGATCCGTTGTCGACGACGACGGCGCGCAGGCCGTCGACCTCGCCCCTCGCGTCGGCGAGCGAGTCCAGGCACGCGAGCGTCAGCTCGGGCGTCCGGTAGTTGACGACGATCACGAGCAGCTCGGGCGGGCCGGGGCTCGCGTTCGGCGCCGGGCCCGAGGCGTTCATCGCCCGTGCGGCGCCGCCACGCGCCAGCCGGCCCGCTCGAGCGCCGCGGCGAGCGGCTCCCAGAGTGCGACGCTCGCGAAGAGCGCGAGGAAGGGGATCAGCGGAACGTGGTACTTCGCGAACGCGACGAGCGGGAGGTGCGCGGCGTAGTACAGCAACGCGAAGAGCACGACGAGCTCGAAGCCGAGCCGGCGCCGGAAGCCGAGCACGACACCGACGAGTGCGACCGCGAGCAGCGGCAGCGTCAGCGTCGCGTTCAGCACCGTGGCCTTTCCGGTCTTTCCCTGGAGCCAGAAGCGCCACGCGTTGTCGAAGACGTTCTCGACGAAGAGCCACGGCTCGCGTCGGTACTCGGCGATCACGCGCTCGTAGAGGTAGGCGTCGAACTCGACCTCGTCCTGCGGCGTGTAGAAGATCGGCAGCATGTCCCCGTACCAGAACACCAGGCCGCGCTGGCGCGCGATCTCCTTCTGCTCCTCGGCCGCCGTCGTCAACGCCTCGAAGAACTCCCCGCCGCCGAGGCCGTTGCGGGCCAGGTACAGGCCCTGGTAGGCCGCCGCGCCCTTGATCGTCATCGACGGCACCAGCGCGCCCGAGATCTGGTAGTTGCGGACGACCCACGGCGCGAGCACGACGCCGAAGGCGATCCACAGCACGACGACGCCCCGGCACAGCGCGAGGCGCTGCTCGCGGGGCTGTGCGAGCGCGTAGAGCATCAGGAAGGGCGCGACGATCGCCGGCGTGCTCTTCGTCAGCGCCGTCACGCCGAGCGCGAGACCGGCGATTCCGAAGTCGAACGCGCGCCGCGACGCGAACGCGCGGTCGAGCAGCACGACGAAGAGCACCATCAGGAAGGTGATCGGCACCTCGACGCCGCCGCGTGTCTCGGCGAGCAGGATGCCGGGGTGCAGCACGTAGATCGCCGCGGCGAGCCAGCCCGCGACCTCGCCGACCCGGCGCCGCACGAGCCGGAAGAGCAGTAGCCCGCCGGCGAGCGTCAGCAGGACGTTCACGACCTGCACCGCGGCGAGGCTCTCGCCGAACACCGTGAACACCCCGGCGAGCAGCAGGATGTTCACCGGCGGGCGGATCATCGTCTCGGTGGTCTCGGGGCGCACGCGGTAGCCGTCCCCGTTCATCCAGTTGATCGCGATGTTCGGGTAGTTGTCGGGCATCTCGTTGACGTTGTAGGTGCCGTCGCGGACGATGTCCGACGCCGGCACGATCCACAGCGCGGCCGCGAGCTTCAGCGCGACGACCGCGGCGATCGCCGCGATCTGGAAGGCGGGCGTCCCGGGGGCCATGCCTCGCACGCCTCAGGCCGGCGGGCGCTTCCAGTCGAGCAGCGCCGAGAGCGTCGCGTCCCGCTGGTCGTCGGTGATCGCGTTGAAGAAGGGCAGGCGCAGCAGGCGCTGGCTCACGTCCTCCGCCACCGGGCAGCTGCCGCTGCGCCCGCCGAAGGCCTGGCCCTGCTTCGACAGGTGAAGCGGGAAGTAGTGGAAGACCGAGAGGATGCCCTGCTCGCGCAGGTGATCCATCAGCGAGTCGCGCGCGGCCGGGGTCGGCAGCATCACGTAGTACATGTGGTAGGCCTGCTCGCAGTGCGCCGGCACCGTCGGGCGCCCGATCCCGTTTCGCTCGGCCCACTCGCTCAGGTGGTGGTCGTAGAACTCCCACAGGCTCCGGCGCAGCGCCTGGATGCGCTGCCACAGCTCGAGCTGGCCGTAGAGAAAGGCCGCGAGGACGTCGGACATCACGTAGCTCGAGCCGAGGTCGCGCCAGGTGTACTTGTCGACCTGGCCGCGGAAGAACATCGCGCGGTTCGTGCCCTTCTCGCGGATGATCTCCGCGCGCTCGACGAGCTCGGCGTCGTTCAGCACCAGCGCGCCGCCCTCGCCGCAGGTGATGTTCTTCGTCTCGTGGAAGCTCTGGGTCGCGAGCCCGCCGAAGGTGCCGAGGTAGCGCCCGCGGTAGCGCCCGAACAGGCCGTGCGCATTGTCCTCGACGACGGCGACGCCGTGGCGGCCGGCGATCTCGAGGATCGCGTCCATCTCGCAGCCGACGCCGGCGTAGTGCACGACGACGATCGCGCGGGTGCGCGGCGTGATCAGCGCCTCGAGCCTGGCCTCGTCGAGGTTCATCGTGTCGGGGCGTACGTCGGCGAACACCGGCCGCGCGCCGCGCAGCGCGAACGCATTCGCGGTGGAGACGAAGGTGAAGGTGGGGACGATCACCTCGTCGCCGGGCCCGAGTCCGAGCAGCATCGCGCACATCTCGAGCGAGTGCGTGCACGAGGTGGTGAGCAGCACGCGCGGGACGCCGAGCACCTCCTCGAGCAGCTTCTGGCACTTGCGCGTGAAGACCTGATCGCCGCCGATCTGGCCGTTCTCCATCGCCTGGCCGATGTACTCCTGCTCTCGCCCGAGCAGCGCCGAGCGGTTGAACGGAACGCGCCAGGTCGAACTCATGCGTGCCCCTCGAACCACTTGTGGTAGTAGAGCGAGGTACGGCGCACGCGGAAGCCGAGCTTCGCGTACAGGCGCTGCGCCCCGACGTTGCGCGCCTGGGTCGCGACGCGGGCCGTGCCGGCGCCGGCCGCCGCGAACCACGCGAGCGCGCCGGCGACGAGGCCCTCGCCGGTGCCGCGCCCCCGGCTGTCGGCGTCGACCGCGACGAGCCCGATGCGGCCGATCCGGCCGCCGGGCTCGTCGTCGAGATGACAGGTGACGAAGCCGCGCGCGCGGTCGGGGCGCACGACGAGCACCCGCTGCGCCCAGCCGGCGAGGCTCTCCTCGACCCAGCGCTCGTAGAGCGCGTCGCAGCGCTCGTCGGGCAGGCGCGCGTCGAAGTAGAAGCGGCTGTCGCGGAAGCCGCTGCGCGCCATGCCGCGCAGCGCCGGCAGGTCGTCGGCCGCGGCCGGCTCGACGACGACGCCGGGCGGCGGCTTCGGGAGCTCGGGCGGCAGGTCGCGGTCGAGCGCGACGCGGACGTCGACGAGCGCGTAGCCGTGGCGCTCGGCGGCGGCGACGGTCGCCGGGTCGTCGATCGCGGCCTCGAAGTAGAGCAGCGCGACGCCGTGCGCGCCGCACCACGCGTCGACCTCCCGGGCGCGCGCCTCGTCGAGCCGCTCGCCGATCACGCGCGCGACCGGCAGCCCGAAGAACGCGCTGTCCCAGTCGAGCCGCTCGCAGGGCCCGCGTTGCGGGGCGGCGGCGCTCAATCGGCCCCCTCCACCACCTCGCCCACCGCATAGGTGGGGCGGTCCATCATCCGCATGTGCATGCGCCCCAGATACTCGCCGACGATGCCGAGGGCGAAGAGCTGCGCGCCCGAGAAGATCGCGATCACCGACGCGAGGAAGGCGAAGCCGGGCACGACCGCGCCCTGGACCAGGAAGCGCCCGATCACGTACGCGAGCACGCCCATTCCGAAGAGCGTGAACGAGAAGCCGACCATCGCGGCCAGTCGCAGCGGGACCGTGCTGAAGCCGGTCAGCATGTTCAGCGCGTGCACGACCAGCCGCCCCATCGTGTAGTTCGACGCGCCCGCTTTGCGCTCGTCGTGGCGCACGGTGACCGCAGTGAAGCGCGTCGTCGCCCACGTGAGCAGCACGTCGATCGAGACGAGCGGGCTGCGGTAGTCCTCGAAGGCCTCGCGCAGCTCGGTGCGGAACGCGCGGAACGCGCTGATCTTGCGCGCCGTCTCGGCGCCCATCGCCTGCTGGAGCACGAGCTTCGTGATCGACGACGCGAGGTCGCGGTAGAGGCCGTGCTTCTGGCGCTCCGGCGGGCCGTAGACGACGTCGAAGCGGTCGAGGCCGGCGAGCAGCTTCGGAATCTCCTCGGGCGGGTTCTGGAGGTCGTCGTCGATCGTCACGCAGGCGTCGAAGCGCGCGCGCCGGATTCCGCACAGGAGCGCGTTGTGCTGCCCGTAGTTTCGCATCAGCGAGGCGCCGCGCACCCACGCGTGGCGCTTCACCAGCTCGCAGACGACGTCCCAGCTGCCGTCGCGGCTGCCGTCGTTCACGAGGATCGCCTCGAAGTCGCCGCCGGTCGCGCGCAGCACCGGCTCGAGGCGCTCGATCAGCGCGGCCAGCGTGGCCTCGCTGTTGTAGACCGGGACCACGACGGACACGCCGGGGGCCGGCCGAACCGTTCGCTCGCTCATGCTCTCGCCGGACCCCAATGCGCCGCTCGCCTCCCGCGCGCCGCGGGCGCTCGCCGAAAGCGGGCCTCGTCGCCGTTCCCCGTCGGTGCAGTCCGTCCCGTCGGCATCCCCGTGCCGGTCCCTTGAGGGCGGAGTCCCCGCCCGGCGGGGCGCCCGGCCGGTCTCGCGCCGGCAGCCGTCACCCCAAGTGCGCCCGAAACCTAGCGAATCGGCTGCGGGTCGGCGGGCAGCGGCGGACCCATCGGCGCCGCGACCCGGCGGCGGACGCGCCGGCGCACGGTCCCGCGCGCCTGGGCGGCGTTGACGGTCAGCCCCATCGCGACCATCAGCAGATTCGAGTAGACGAAGCCGAAGAAGACCGTGTACATCGCGACCATCACGCCGACGACGCTCGAGAAGCCGGCCAGGATCGCGCGGTGGTGCGCTGGATCGCGCGAGCGGCGCAGGCCCCGCGCCGCCTGGCGCGCGACGCAGACCGGCAGCGCGAGCCACAGCCCGAGGCCGATCCAGCCGCGTTGCATCGCGATCAGCAGGTAGGCGTTGTCGGCGCTGTCGAGCTTGTAGACCTTCCACAGCTCGTAGCCCCACCCGAACGGGCCGGCCGTCGTGGCGGCGTCGATCGACCGATGGACGATCAGCTGGCGGATCCAGTAGCTCTTGACGAGGTCCTCGGCGGATTCCGGAGGTCTCTCGCCGAGGGGCTGGCTCGCGATGCGCAGCGTCATCGCGAAACCCGCGACGATCAGCGCGAGCACGATCGGCACGAGCAGCCGGCGGGCGGGCCTCACCTTGAGCAGCATCAGATAGAGCGCCGCAGCCGCGAAACCGCCGACGAAGCAGGTGAAGCTCAGCGAGAAGAGAAGCAGCAGGAAGGTCGCGCCGAGGGTGTAGACCAGCCACAGCCGGCTCACTCCGCGCGACGCGCGCCACGCGATCATCGCGATCGAGGCCGCGATCAGGACCGCGGAGTTGCCCATGTCGATCGGGTGGAAGAACGGGCCGCGCGCCCGGAAGAACCCGAAGCGGTGCATCGTGAAGCGCGGTCCGGGATCGTCGAGGCCCACCGCGACGAGCAGATTGTTGTAGGTGTCCGGCCAGAGACGCAGCTCGATCACTGCGAAGAACAGCATCGTGAACACCGCAGCGACCAGCACCAGCAACGCCTGCCGCTGCACGTCCGGGCGCTCGCAGGTGAAGCGGACGATGAAATAGGGCGCGACGAACTCGAGCCCGAACGACCCGAGCGTGCTGATCATCGACGGGACGTCACTCGTCGTGATCGCCGAGATCGCGTACGTGAGCAGCAGCGACGCGATCACCACGTCGACGGGCGTCACCCGCAGCCGCGTCCAGCGGTTGCCGAGCACGCTCCCGATCAGGATCCCGTAGACCGCCGCGACCGGCGGCGTCGGGTCCGGCAGCCCCGGCAGCGCGAGCGGCTCGACCATCGAGAAGAGCAGCAGCGCCGGCAGGTAGACCAGCGCCAAGGCCGAGCCTGCGCTGCGGGTCCAGGTGATCCCGAGCGCGCAGACGAAGCACAGCAGGACGAAGCCCTCGTTCACCGCCGGCTCCGCTCGCTGCGCATCCCCGCCTGGGTCGGCCGTTCCGGGCCAATCGTGAAGCCCCGCGCGCCTCGCGCTCGCTTGCCCCGCGGGAAGCGCCGCGTCGTCTCAAGTCGCCTGCGCCGCGCTCCGATGCCGGGGCCGCCCGCGCCGTCGCGACCCGATCCGCCGCCCGGGGCGACTGTTATCGTCCCCCCCGGAGCCCGAACGCCGAGCATGTCCGCGACCGACGAGGGGGCGATCGCGCCGGATCGAAGCCAATCGCTGCGCCATCGCGCGCTCCGCGGCTCGGCGCTCAGCACCGCGAGCTTCGTCGTCGCGCGCGGGCTCCAGCTCGGCAGCAACCTCGTCCTGACGCGGCTGCTGCTGCCCGAGGCGTTCGGCCTGATGGCGCTCGTCAACGTCGTCGTCATGGGCCTGACGATGCTCTCGGACCTCGGCATCGCGCCGAGCATCGTCCAGAACCGCCGCGGTGACGACCCGGCCTTCCTCGACACGGCCTGGACCGCCCAGATCGCGCGCGGCTTCGTGCTGTGGGGCGTGGCCTGCGCACTCGCGGTGCCGGCCGCGGCCTTCTACGCGCAGCCCGAGCTCGCGCGGCTGCTGCCGGTGATGGGGCTGATGACGGTGCTCGCCGGCTTCGAGTCGACCTCGATCGCGCGCTTCCAGCGCCACCTGCGCCTCGGGCGGCTCGCCGCGATCGAGCTCGGCGCGCAGGCCGCCGCGATCGCGGTGATGGTCGGCTGGGCGCTCCAGCACCGCACCGTCTGGGCGCTGGTCGGCGGAACGCTCGCCGGCGCCGCGCTGCGCACCGCGCTGAGCCACGCACTCGGCGACCGCCGCGACCGCCTCGGCTGGGAGGCCGGCGCGGCGCGCGAGCTGCTGCACTTCGGCAAGTGGATCTTCGTGAGCACGCTGCTCGCGTTCCTGTCGACTCAGCTCGACCGGCTCGTGTTCGGCAAGACGATCCCGGTCGGCCTGCTCGGCGTCTACAGCATCGCGGCGATGTTCGCGATGATGCCGAGCGAGTTGATCACCCGGCTCGGCAGCACCGTCGTGTTTCCGGTGTTCAGCCGCAAGCTTGCCGACGCCGAGCTCGGCGACTCGTATCGGCGCGCGAAGCTGCCGCTGCTCGCGCTCGCGGGCCTCGCGATCGCGCCGCTCGCGGCGACCGGCGCGCCGCTGATCGAGGCGCTCTACGACCCGCGCTACGCCGAGGCGGGCTGGATCCTCCAGGTGCTCGCCTGCGGCACCTGGTTCCGCGTGCTCGAGGTGGCGCCCGGCTGTGCGCTGCTCGCGCTCGGCCAGCCGCGCTGGCTCGCGGCCAGCCACGCCGCGAAGGTGGCGTCGATCGCGGCCTTCGTGCCGCTCGGCTTCGCCGCCGCGGGTTTCCCCGGCGCGGTCGTCGGGCTCGCCGCGTCGCAGCTGCTGCTCTACGCGGTCGCGGTGGTCGGCGCGCGCAGCCGGCGGCTGCCGAGCGCGCCCGACGACTGGCTGCTGACCGCGCTGCTCGCGCTCGCTGCGGCGTGCGGCCTCGCCGTCGCGTCGCGCGCCGGTGCGGCGGGCCTCGCGA
>CAZQYK010000078.1:0-3731 GCA_964597285.1 uncultured Spirochaetales bacterium | reverse complement strand
GCGGTCGGCACCGGGCAGGCGATCGAGCTCGCGAAGCGCGGCGACGCCGACGTGCTGCTGCTCGACGAGCCCACCGCGAACCTCGACCCGGCCGCCGCGCGCGCGGTCGAGGCGCTGGTGCGCGACGTCTGCGCCGCCGGCGCGCGCGTGATCCTCGCGACCCACGACCTCGCGCAGGCGCGCCGCCTCGCCGAGCGCGTCGTGTTCCTGCACCGCGGGCGCTGCCTCGAGCACGCGCCGGCGGCGCAATTCTTCGAGAAGCCCGACAGCGCCGAGGCCCAGGCCTTCCTGGCCGGCGAGCTGATCGCGTGAGGAGGTGTCCGTGAATCGTCTCGCTCTGCTGATGGTCATCGCTGCGCTCTGGGGTGGTGAAGCGCGCGCCGACGAGCGCTTCATCACCGTCGCGTCGACGACGTCGACCGAGAACTCGGGCCTGTTCGAGCACCTGCTGCCGCGCTTCACGGTGAAGACCGGCATCGAGGTGCGCGTCGTCGCGGTCGGCACCGGGCAGGCGATCGAGCTCGCGAAGCGCGGCGACGCCGACGTGCTGCTCGTGCACCACCGGCCCTCCGAGGAGGAGCTCGTCGCCGAGGGCCACGGCGTCGCGCGCCACGACGTGATGTACAACGACTTCGTGATCGTCGGCCCGCGTTCGGACCCGGCCGGCGTGCGCGGCACGGTCGACGCGGCGGCCGCGCTCGCGAAGATCGCCGCCGCGAAGGCCCCGTTCGCGTCGCGCGGCGACGACTCGGGCACGCACAAGAAGGAGGTCGAGCTCTGGGTCTCCGCCGGCGTCGACGGCCCGGCCGCGAGCGGCAGCTGGTACCGCGAGACCGGCGCCGGCATGGGCGCGACGCTGAACACCGCCAGCGCGATGGACGCCTACGCGCTCAGCGACCGCGGCACCTGGCTCTCGTTCGCGAACCGAGGCCCGCTCGAGGTGCTCGTCCACGGCGACCCGGCGCTCTTCAACCCCTACGGCGTCGTGCTCGTCGACGCGGCCCGCCACCCGCACGTGAAGAGCGCCGACGGCCAGGCCTTCGTCGACTGGCTGCTCTCGGCCGAGGGCCAGCAGGCGATCGCCGACTTCCGCATCGCCGGCGAGCCGGCGTTCTTCCCGAGCGCGGGCGGCGGCGCCGGAGGCGATTGAGCCCGCACGCCGCCGCGTGTTACGCTGCGCGGTGGAAGCCGAGAGGGATCGGACGCCAGGAGGCGTCCCATGGTACGCCTGCTCCTCTCGGCGATCGCCGGTGCGGTCGTCACCTTCGCGGTCTTCGCCGTCGCCGCGAGCCTCGTTCAGGGCCGGCCGATGCCGGCTCCGGAGGTGGCGCCGGCTCCGGCTGCTCGGATCGAGCCCCATCCGGTCGGCCTCGCCGCGCCGGTCGGGGGCGCCTACTGCGAGGGCCTGCGCGCGATGGCCGCACTGCTGCTCCCGCGCGCGCGGGCGTGCCGCAGCGACGCCGACTGCTCCCTCGACCTGCGCTCGTGCTCGGTGCTGGGAACGGGCTCGGAAGCCGACGCGGTTCACGACCTTCGCGCGAAGCTCGAGACCGAGTGCGGCGAGCCGGTCGCGTTCTCCTGGTGCGGCGACACGAGGCCGGTCTGCGACGAGGGCGTCTGCAGCGCGAGGCGCGTCGAGCGCCCGGGCGAGCCGCCGCTCGGGCTGCTGCTTCCGGAGGTCGTCTGCGTCGATCCCGCCGCGGCAGCGTCGTCGATCTGACGCCCCCTACGGACCGGGATCACGCCTTGACGAGATCGACTACTCTGCTGCGAATGCGTCTGCTTCCGCTCTCCGCCGCCGCCGCTGCGCTCGCTCTCGCCGCCCTCCCCGCGCGCGCCGACCTCGCCGCGCTGGCCGAGTGCATCGCCGACAGCGGCGCGACCTACTACGGCGCGCACTGGTGCCCGGTGTGCGCGAAGCAGGACGCGATGTTCGGCGAGTACGCGTACCTGCTGCCGTACACCGAGTGCTACGAGCCCGGCAGCCGCGACGACCAGGTCGTCGGCTGCGAGCACGTGACCGGCTACCCGACCTGGGAGTTCGGCGACGGCAAGGTCCGCAAGGGCGCGCTGTCGCCCCGCACGCTCGCCGCCGCGACGGGGTGCGCGCCGCCGTAGCGCCGCGCGCTTGACCGCGGGGCGACTTTCGCCGTATCTTCGCTCCATGGCCCAGCCGCCCCCGCCCCGCCCGCCGGCCGATCGAAGCGCGTCGCCGCGGCCGCGGGCGCGGATCGTCGCGCGCGGGGCGGCCGATAACCCGGCGAACCGCTTCGAGCGGCTCGCGTACGCCGAGGGGCCGGACTTCGTCGACGACGCGCCCGAGGGCGAAGACGACGGCGGGCGCCCGCGCGCGCTGAAGACCCGCTACTACCGCGACCCGTCGCGGACGCTGCTCGCGTTCAACCAGAGCCCGGACGTCGGCTTCGACGTGAGCCTGAATCCGTACCGGGGGTGCCTTCCATGGCTGCAGCTACTGTTTCGCGCGGCCCACCCACGAGTACCTCGGCCTCTCCGCCGGGCTCGACTTCGAGACGCACATCCTCGTCAAGGAGGACGCGCCCGAGCTGCTCGCGCGGGCGCTCGCGTCTCCGCGCTGGGAGCCGCAGGTGGTCGCGGTCGGCGCGGTGACGGACCCGTACCAGCCGGTCGAGCGGCGGCTCGGGATCACGCGGCGCTGCCTCGAGGTGTTCGCGCGCTTCCGCAACCCGTGCGCGATCGTCACGAAGGGAGGCCTCGTCGTGCGCGACACCGACGTGCTGCGCGAGCTCGCCGCGCACGACGCGGCGCTCGTGCACGTGTCGATCACGAGCCTCGACGACCGCGTGCGGCGCGCGATGGAGCCGCGCGCGTCGTCGCCGGCCGAACGGCTGCGCGCGGTCGAGAAGCTCGCGGGCGCCGGCATCCCGGTCGGCGTGATGGTCGCGCCGATCGTGCCGGGCCTGACCGACCACGAGATCCCGGCGATCGTCGCCGCGGCGGCGCGGGCCGGCGCGCGCACGGTGCGGCCGATCGTGCTGCGGCTGCCGCACGGCGTCGCCGACCTCTTCGAGGCCTGGCTCGCGCGCCACTTCCCGGAGCGCGCGGCGAAGGTGATGGCGCGCGTTCGCGCGCTGCGCGGCGGCCGCCGCAACGACCCGCGCTTCCACGCGCGGATGCGCGGCGAGGGCGTCTTCGCCGAGCAGATCCACGACCTCTTCGCGCTCGCGTGCCGGCGCGCCGGCGTGAACGTCGACCCGCCGCGCCTGTCGACCGCCGCGTTCCGCCGCCCGGGCGGCGAGCAGCTGTCGCTGCTGTAGCCCCCGTGCGCGCTGCCGTAGCAAGCCGCCGAAGGCGGCGCGCCGCGAGCCGCAGGCGAGCGAAGTCGAACAGCTGGCGCTACGCGTAGGCGCGAATGCGCAGCGAACGCGAGCTCCGCGCCCTGCTCGCCCGCATCGACGGGCGCGGCTACAAGGCCTACCGCGAGCTGCGCGGCGCGTGGGCGCTCGGCGCGCTCGAGCTGCACGTCGACCACGTGCAGGGCGACCCCTTCGCGGCGCCGTCGCGCGTGCGCGTGCGCTTGCCGATCGCCGAGACGGGGCTCGCGCCCGAGTGGCGCGCGACGCGCGTGCGCCGCGTCGCGCTCGCCGACCTGCTCGCGCGCCGCGTGCGCGACGCGATCGCCGGCGCAGCGCGGCGGCGCGGCAGCGGCAAGAGCGGCGCGATCCTCGTCGACGCCGGCGGGCAGGAGGTGC
>CAZQYK010000077.1:0-3824 GCA_964597285.1 uncultured Spirochaetales bacterium | reverse complement strand
CGGTGCAGCGGGCGCCAGCGGCTTCGCGGTCGTCGTCGGCGCGTCGGCGGGGACCGCCGGTGGAGCCGGATCCTGCGTCGCCACGGTCGCGGGCGGCGACGGCGGAAACGGAGCCGGAGGAGGCCTCGTCTCGGGCGACGGGGGCGACGGCGGTGTGCCGGCCGGCGGCGCCGGGGACGCCGGTGGCAATGGCGCGGGCGGAATCGGCGGGGGCGGCGGTGGCGGCGGCGGAGCCACGTTGGGTGGAAGCGGCGGCCCGGGCGGCGCGGGCAGCGGTCTCGGCGGCGGCGGTGGCGGTGGCGGCGGCGCGGACAGCTGCCCCTCGCACGGCTCGCCCGGAGAGGGCGGAAGCGGCGCGTCGGGCGGCGGTGGCGGCAACGAGGGCTCGACCGGCGGCGACGGTCAGCTCGTCGAGGGCGTGATGCGGGGCGGCGCGGGCGGTGGCGGCACTCTCGCCCTCGGCTCGGCCATCGACCTGGTGAGCATCGACGGCGTGGTCTCGCTCGCCGGCGGCGGCGATGGCTTCACGCCCCAGGGTCTCGGCGGCACGGGCGTCTTGTTCGTGTACGGCGTCCTGGGCGGCAGCGGCTCGATCGAGGCGGTCGTCGCGGAGTCGAGCGGCGCCACGCAGGACGAGTGGCTGATCACCGGAGGCGCCGGAGGCGGCGGAGCCGGCGGCCCGGGCCTGCCCGACCCGCCTCCGAGCGTTCCGACGCTCGGGCCGAGCGGCGCGGTCGCGCTCTCGCTGTTGCTGCTGTCGGCAGCCGCGTTCGCGATCCGTCGAACGGACGAGGGAATGCCAGGTCGGCCCTCGATCAGCTCGATCCGATGACCTTTGCGCGGTGGCCGAGCGGGGCGGCGTCGGGATCGTCGTACGGCTCCGCTGGCGCCCGGCGGCGGATGGCCAGCCCGAGCAGACCCAGACTCAGCAGCGTTCCCGTCACCGGCTCGGGAACGATGAGGAACGACGTGCCCGGCGCGTTCGTCAGACCGAAGTAGTGCAGACCCTGAACGTCGGCCGTCGTCCGCCAGACGACGTCGACCGTGCCAATCGCCTCGGCGATCAGGATCGCGGTCGCCATCGAGTGCTGGTCCACCGTGGCCTGCCCGAATACGCCGCAGCCGCACTCCTGGTTCAACACGGTGGCGAAGCCGTCTCCTACGGTCAGCGTACCGGTCGGCCAGGTCTGGGCTCCGTCGTTCGAGGTGTGGGCGACCTGGCTCGCACTCACCGTCCCGGTGAGCGCCGCCGAGTACAGGAGCTGCCCGAAGATGAAGTTGGCCTGGTCGCCGTTGGTGACCGGGTCGCCGAACACGGTCAACGTCACGGTCTCGCCGATCACGTACGTCGCCTTGTCGGGAGTCACGCTCAGCGTCGCTCCTCCAGCCACCGCAGCGTGCAACGTCAGCAGCGCCCCCAAGAGCCATGCGCGTTCCATCTCGCCTCCTCCCCGAGCACCCCCGATCCTGCATCCGATGCTCTCTCCGCTGGCGGACGAAGGTCAAGCGAGATCCGTAGCTCCCCCGCGCGCGTGGTAGCGGTGGCTGGACTCGAACCAGCGACCTACGGCTTATGAAGCCGCCGCTCTAACCGACTGAGCTACACCGCCCCGGGCGCGCCGATTCCGGCGGGCGCGCAGCATAGCGCATGGAGCGCAAGCGCCCCGGGGGCCCGGCGGGCCGGCGCGGCCGGCTACGAGCCCGGCGCGGCCTCGGGCTCCTGGGCCGCGGTGTCGGCGGCGCCGCGCTGGAACACGGCCTGCTCGAGCGCCTCGATGCGGCGCATCAGCACGCGCAGCGCATCGTCGTCGGCGGCGGCGCGGCGCGCCTCGTTCGCGGCGGTGCCGCGCGGCTCGCCGCCCGACACGGCCTTCACGTACACGGCCACGCGGTCGACGATCTCGTCGAGCTTCGGAATGATCTCGCCCATGCTGCCGCTGCGGATGAAGATGCGCCGCGCGGCGGCGGCCTCGGCCTCGGTGCGCACGTCGAGCGGCACGCACTGCACGTCGAGGCTCGCGCCGTCGCCGAACTGCGTGAACGCGCCGAACACCACGTAGTCGCCGCCGCGCTGCTTGCCGAGGCGAAGCGCGTGGCCGAGGCTCGTCGTGCCGGCGGCCGCGTCGTCGACGCGCTCGACGTGCACGCGGCCCGTCTGCTCGAGGCGCGACGAGATCATGTCGGCGATGCCGCGGCTCACGAAGGTGGAGTCGGGCGCGGCGCTGTGCACGACGATCGGAAGGATGACGACGCGCACGTGGCGCGGCTCGTCGTCGTCGGCCGCCGACGCGGCGCCCGCGGCGAGCGCCACCGCCCCCAGCGCCGCCCAGAGAACGGAATTCCGCAGCAGCCGCAAGCCTTTCCCCCCTCGGTCGAGAACGCTCGCAGTGTAGCTCAGCGGATCGGCCCCGAGCCGCGTTCGGACCGCGGGCTCAGGCGGCGTCGGCCGCGGCCTCGAGCGGAAGCTGCACGCGGAACGCGGCGCCCTCGCCCTCGCGGCTCTCCACCTCGATGCGCCCGCCGTGATCGGTGACGATGCGGTGGCACACCATCAGGCCGAGGCCGGTGCCCGCGTCGGGGCCGCGCGTCGTGAAGAAGGGATCGAAGATCTGCTCGAGGTGCTCGGGCGGAATCCCGGGCCCCGTGTCGCGGATCTCGATCTCGACGCCGTCGGCGCGCGGGTCGGGGCCCGTGCGCACGCGGATCTCGCCCTCGGCCGGCGTCACCGCCAGCGCGTTGAGCACGAGGTTCAGGAGCACCTGGTGGATCTGGTCGCGCACCGCGGCGACCTTCGGCGTCGCCGGGTCGCGCTCGAGCGACAGGCGCACGTGGCCGAGCTCGGCCTCGCGCGCGAGCAGCACCACCACGTCGTTCGCGACGTCGCCGACGTCGAGCGTCTCGCGCGGCATCGTCGCGGCGCCGCCGCGGCCGAGGCGCTGCATCGTCTTCACGAGCCCGCGGATGCGCTCCACCTCCTGGCACGCGAGGTCGTAGTAGTCGCCCCAGAACTCGCCGTCGCGCTCGTCGCGCTTGCCCGGCGCCATGCTGAGGAAGGTGTGGATCGACACGAGCGGGTTGTTGATCTCGTGCGCGAGGCCCGCCGCGAGCGTGCCGAGCGTGCCGAGCCGGTCGACGCGCCGCACCTGCTCGCGCGAGCGGCGCAGGTCCTCGACGAGGCGCGCGTTGTCGACCGCGATCGACGCCTGGTTCGAGAGACCCTCGATCAGCGCCACGTCGTCGGCGCGGAACGGGCGCCCGCCGCGGCGGTTGTCGACCGCCATCGCGCCGAGAAGCCCCGCCTTGCCGTAGAGCGGCGCCACGACCACCTCTTCGGCGGCCAGCTCGGTGAGCCAGCGGCGCACCTCGGTGGGGTAGTCGAGCACGCGCGCGAGCTCGAGCGACATCGAGCGGCCGCCCTCGAGCTGCTCGAGGAAGGCGTGCGCGTTGGCGTGGGTGAAGCGCACGGAGGCGAGCCGGTCGTCGAGGTCGTCGCCGGCGCGGCCCGGCGTCGACCACACGAGCGACCCGGCCTTCGGCTCGCGCATCCACACGCCGGCGCCGTCGTAGCCGAGCTCGTCGCGCAGCGTGTGGACGAGCAGCTCGACCAGGCGCTCGAGCTCGAGCTCGCGGTTGAGCGCGCTCGAGATGCGGTTGAGCACCGTCATCTCCTGCAGGAGCTGCGCGCGCTCGCGGTCGAGCGCGTAGGTCTCGATCGCGCGCACGAGCGTGGTGCGCACCTCGTCGGGGCGCCACGGCTTCGCGATGTAGCGGTAGATCGCGCCCTTGTTGATCGCGTCCTCGAGCGTGGCGGCGTCGCCGTAGGC
>CAZQYK010000076.1:0-6558 GCA_964597285.1 uncultured Spirochaetales bacterium | reverse complement strand
AGCGCGCCCGCCAGCGCGAACACCACGCCGACGATCGACCACTCGATCATCTCCATGCCGTCGTCCTCGCGGACGAGGCGCTTGATCTCGTTCCAGAGCATGTCGTTCTCCATTCCTGAGGGGGTGCCGGCGGGATCGCCGGTAGAACGGGGTTCCGGCGAGCTATGGGCCGCCGTCCCGCTGCCGAAAGTGGGTAGCCGCCACCTCGAAGCGGGTGACGGGAGACTTTCACCTCACCCGCTGGCCCGTCTCATCGAGAGGCGGCCCCCCCGACTTGACCGCGATCCGCCCCGTCCCGATCGAGGTTTCCCGGCCCGGCCGCTGCGGGGCTGGGCGTTGCGCTGTGGGACCGCGCGATTCGATACCCGAAGCGCAGCGTCGGTGCCACCACCCAGTGAGCCTCATTCGCCGCCTGGAGCCAGGTAGCCCAGCGAGCGCTCGTGGGCGCCGAGGAGCGGCGCCAGCGCTGCCGCACGGGGGTCGGGCCAGCGCGCGACGACACCCTCGGGGTCGGCCGCGAGGTCGAAGAACGCGTGGCGCGGCGGGCCACCGCGGGCCGGCGTCTCAGCGCCGTGCGCTCGAGGCGGCCAGCGGCGCGCAGCCCGGCCACGAACTCGGCCAGCACGTCGTCGGCTGCGCGGATCGCCGCCGCCTACAGCGGCCGGGCGGCTCTGGCCTCGCCGTCGCGCGCGAAGCCGATCGCGTCGGCGCCGAAGACCTGCGCCTGCTCGACGCGCGAGCCTATCTCCTGCCCTACGGGCGGCAGGGGAGCGTTCGGTGTCGCTCGGGCCGGTCTCCACGCCGGGCTCCATCGGCATTCAGGGTGCGCCGCGCGAGCGCCGATGAGAGAATGGCCGCCAGAGCCGGCCGCCGCGGCGTCGAGGGGGACGATCGTGAAGGAATCCGCATCTGCTGGGCTCGTCGACTGGTCGGGGCCGCTCGCCCAGGTCGCCGGCGACCGCGAGGTGCTGCGCGAGATCGTCGACGCCTACGTCACCGAGATCCGCGAGAACCTCGCGCTGCTGCCCGACCTGATCGCCGCCGGCGACGCCGGCGACGCGCGCCGGCGCGCGCACACGCTCGAGGGCGCGTTGCGGACCTTCGGCGCCGAGACGGCGCAGAAGCTCGCGTCCGAGCTCGAGCAGCGCGCCGCCGAGGGCGAGCTCGCCGGCGCCGACGAACTCTTCGGCCGCGTGCGCGACGCCGCGCTGCGCGTGCTGCCCGAGCTCGAGCGCTTCAGCGAGACCGGCGCGCTCCCGTCCTGACGAGGCTGGCCAGCCCGAATACGACGAGCGCCGCGCGCGCCGGATCGGACACGGCGACGTCGGCCCGTCGTCGATGCCGATGGTCGCCCGCGGTCAGGCTCGCGATCGCACCCCCTGGCTGGGGCTCTCGCCGATGCCTCGGTTGCCGAAGGATGCGGTCACTCCACTCCGGCCTCGGCGACGGCGACGCGCAGCATCTCGCGCCAAGGCACGTCCGCCGCCGCCGCACGCCAGTCGCCCTCGAAGCGTCCCTCCGCGTCGAAGGCGGCGAAGGGGACGAGTTCGACCGCTCCGTCGCGGCGGCGCACGAAGAAGCGAATCGCTCCGCCCGCGTGGGCGAGGTCGACGAGGTTCATCAGTGGCGAGTGGCTGGCCGCCACCGACGGGAGCGAGTCGACGTCGAGCGCCGGGGGCCGACGAAAGGTCGCCGCGATACCGAGGTAGGCGCAGAGCGTCGGCCAGACGTGCCCGGTCGGGACGATCGCGTCCACCTCCCGGGGTGGCACCCCCGGCAGCTTCATGAACATCGGCACCCGCTCGATCTCGTCGTGTAGCACCGTGTGCCCGACGCGTCCCTCGGTGAAGCCCTCGCCGTGGTCGGACACGGCGACGATCGCCGTGTCCCCGAGAACGCCGCGCTCGTCGAGGCGCGCGAGCACCGCGGCCACCTTGGCATCGACGTGTCGCGCCGCATTGCGGTAGCGCGTGTGGACGAGGTCGATCTCGCGCTGGTCGTCGAGATGATGGGGCAGGACTGCAGGGGAGAAGGGGCGATAAACCGCCTCCTCCTCGTGGAACGTGTAGGGGAAATGGGTGGCATCGAGCTGGAGGAGCATCATGTGCGGAGTCCGCGGATCGAGGGCGCCGATCCATTCGATGAGGCGCGCGGTGGCGAGGTCGTCCCGCAGGTGGCCGGCGTAGACGTCGTCCGGCGGAGTGTAGGCACGGTCAGCGGGCGCGTCTTGACCGAGGAGCAGCGCGTCGAAGCCCTCGATCAGGCTCCCCGAGAAGGAGACCCACACCGCGTAGCCCGCGGCGCGCATCACGTCGAGTGGCCATGGACCGGGACGGTCGGTCGGCGCATCACCGGCGCGCTCCCACAGCCGGGTGAGGCTCGACTCGTCGAGGAGCAGCACCGTCCACGACGCTGGCGAGAAGATCGCCTCGGTGCGGGCGCGGGGGAAGCGCACGCTATCGGTCTCGAGGTGCGCGAGGGTTGGCATCTCCTCGGGCGACACCACGTCGCGACGCAGGCTCTCGAGGAGGAGGAAGAGCACGTGGCGCGGGTTCGCCGCCGGGCGGATGTCGGCGAGCTCCTGCGCGCGCTCCGCTGCCGAGCGCGGCGCGGGGAGCGCGAGCGCAACGGCCTCACCTGCCGGGGCAAAGAGCTGCACGTAGACGGGCAAGGCGAGCTTTCGAGTCGGGTAATGGGGATCTTCCGCGCGGGCCACGAACTGCTCCACCGCGAAAGTCACGAGGAGGGCGAGCGTCGCGACGACGGCGACCGCAGGTGCCCAGCGCGGCGGCGCGTAGCGTGTGAGGCCCCGGTGCAAGAGGCCGCCGCTCGCAAAGGAGCCGAGTAGGGCGACGGGGAGCGCCAGCAACCAGCTCGGGCCGAGATCGAGCTCGCGAAGGAGGTCGCCGAGGTCGAAGCCGAACGCGAACAGCAGGTCGAGGCTCCCGACCGAGGTCACCTCGAGCGTCCACGCGCTGACGAGCGTGTACGCCACGAAGACTGCCGCGGCGCCAGCGAGAGCAAAGCGCGCCCGGGCAAGCGCGCCCAGCGCCGCGTCGAGCACGAAGGCCGACCAGAGCACGAAGGCGAGGAGCAGGGCGTACGAGACGAGACCGCCCGTGCCGAACACGAAGTAGGCCGGGGTGCGGAACGTGCCCGGACCCAGCATGGCGATCCCCCACAGGAGCAGGTAGTAGGCGGGGCTCAATTCGCGTAGCCCAGGGCCCGCAGCTGCTCGAGGGCCTCGTCGTCGACGGGCGCGGCGTCGGGGGGCGCGGCGCCAGGTCCCGCGGCGATCGCCTCACGCTCCTCGGCCGGGACGTGCGCGAGGAGCCGCGCGCGCATCGCCTCGAGGTGGGCCGCGTGCGCCGGGTCGCTGGCGAGGTCGCGCGTCTCCCCAGGGTCCCCGGTGAGGTCGTAGAGCTCGTAGCGCGGTCCCTTCGGCGTGGGCGTCAGCACGAGCTTCCAGCCGTCGGCGCGCAGGCCGCGCAGCACACCCGGGATCCCGTACACCTCGCGCCGCGTGTTCTCGACGAACATCTTCACGTCGGACTCGATGAAGGCCTCGCGCGATCCGCTCGTGCCGCTCCAGAGCGGCACGAGGCTTTCACCGTCGAGGTCGGACCCGGCCTCGATTCCCGCGAGTTCGAGGAGCGTGGGCAGCACGTCGATCGAGCGGACCGTTCCCCCGACGCGCGCGCCGGCGGGGATGCGGCCGGGCCAGCGCAGGATCAGGGGCACGCGCAGGTCGGGTTCGTACAGGAAGGCGCCGTGATGGAAGTGATAGGCGTGCTCGCCGAGCGAGTGGCCGTGGTCGGCACAGAAGACGACGATCGTGTCTGCGGCGAGCTCGAGGCGGTCGAGGGCGCCGACGAGCCGGCCCACCGAAGCGAGGGTGTGGTCCACCTCAGCGCGGTAGAGCCGACGCGCCGCGTCGTTCTCGGCCTCGGGCAGATCGTTCTGGAAGATCAGGTGGCCCCGCCTGCCCTCGGGCACGCGGTTCACTGCCACGTCCCCGTCCGGAGGCGCGCCATGTCGACGCGCATCCGCTTCCGGCGGCCGGTACGGCCAGTGGGGCTCGAAGTAGTGGACGTAGAGGAAGAAGGGACGCGAGCGGTCCCACGCCTGGAACTGCGCGATCGCCGCATCGGTCGCGACGTCCGCGTCTGTCTGCGGATCGAAGGGCGGGATGCGCCGCACCGTCGCGCGATCGACGAGGCGCACCCAGCTCGAGCGGTCGAGGAGACCGAAGCCCGCGTTCAGGTCGGCGTGGTCCGAGAAGCGCGCGAAGCCCTGGCCAAAGCCCCGCCGCGCCGAGATCCATCCGTTCTGCACGAGGGCCCCGGTGCGATAGCCGGCGGCGGCGAAGCGCTCGGCCGCGGTGCGGGGCGCGTCGCCGAGAGGGCTGTAGAGCGTGCGGACGCCGTGGCGCTGCGGCAGCTGCCCGGTCAGATAGGAGGCTACCGAGGCGGGCGTCTTCGGCACGACGGCGACCGCATCCTCGAAGAGTACGCCTTCGTCAGCGAGCTGGGTCATGCCCGGCGACGCGACGAGATCGCCGAGAGGCGGCACGTGATCGCGCCGCAGAGTGTCCACGAGGATCCAAAGGACGTTCGGGCGTCCGCTCGAGGGAGGCGGATCGACCGGCCAGAGCAGAGCCCCCAGACCCGTGGCGGCAATGCCGAGGGCGACGAGCGGGCGTCCGGTGCCGGCGGCGGTCACCCCGAGCGCCGCGAGCGCCGCCCCACCAAGCAGGAACGGCTCGGGCACCGCCGACGCGAGCAGGCCCCAGAGCGAGGTGATCCCGATCGCGACCGCCGCGACTCCGGCGAGGAGTGCGCCGACGCGATCTTCCGCGCGGAGCTTCGTCTCCGGAACGAACTGCAGCAGTGCGACGCCGGCCAGGAGCGGCACCACCGCCTCGGGCGCCATGGGACGTGCGAGGCCCAGGCGACCTGCGACGACGGCAAGCGCCCATAGCGCGGAGACGGCGCGCAGGCGGCGCGCAGGCGACCAGCGGCGGGGCAGCACGCGGGCGAGGCCCCACCACACGGCGACCTGGAGCGCGGCGATCGCGCAGAGCGCGGCGAAGGCGGTGAGGCCGCGTCCGGTGCCGGTGAGTGTGGCGTCGGCGCCGATCGCGAGCACCTCGAACAGGCCCGCGACGGTCGCGGTGCGCAGCACGATGGGGTCGCTTCGCGGAACTTCGGAGACCTCGGCGCGCACGCAGCGGAGTATAGAGAGGGCATCCTCGGGTCAGAGGCCGCCCGTCCTGGCGCCCGCGCGCGCGTATGCTGAGAGCCCGCGCCGCGTCACGACCCGCCCTCGAGCCGCTGCAGGTCGAAGGTCGTCAGCACTCCGTTGTGGTCGGAGGGCCAGCGGCAGGTGGCGCCGAGTGGCTCGAAGAAGTCCATCACGACCTCGCTCGCGAGTACCGCCGGCGTGCGCCCCTGGTCGTCGGGCACGGCCCAGACGTAGTCGATCCGGCCGCCGACCGTCTGGCCGCAGCTGCGGTCGAGGCTGTCGCGGCCCGACGTGAAGCCGTCGGCGCCCGGATTCGCCGCCGCGAAGCTGTCGACGAAGCCCGCGGCCTCGAGGAGCGCGTGCGTCTGCGAGCCGGGCTCGGCGTTGCAGTCGCAGACGAAGAAGGCCGGGCTCTCGGGGTGGCGGCGGCTCGTCTGGATGAACTGCACGATGTTCGTCGCCATCGTCACCGTCTGCGGCGAGTCGCCGCCGGTCGTCGTCAGGTGGCTCACGTAGAAGTCGTAGCCGCGCGCCTCGCCGGTGACGGCGTCGGGCACGCGGATCGTCGCGTGCGTGATCGCGCGCGTCTCGCCGGGCTGCGCGCCGAACGACAGGTTGTGCACCGTCATCCGCTGGATCGGGTGGCGCGAGAGCGTGACGAGGCCGATCTCGAAGTTGCCCTGCTCCGCCGCGACGTCCGAGAGCGTCTGCGCGTCGGCGCCGACCGGCAGCTCGGGCACGAAGGGCAGCACGCGCGGGTTGTCGCGCTCGAAGCGCATCGCCCACGGGCTCGCGTCGGTGGGCGCGACCGAGCTCGCGAGGCCCTGCTCGACGCCGCGCATGTTCGCGACGCCGTTCATCCGGCGCAGCAGCGTGTCGGCCTGGTGCTCGTAGGGCGTGATGCCGGCGAGCCCGGGCGGAGGGCTCCCGGCGAGACAGACGAGGTTGTCCTGGGTCGGGTCGCTGCCGACCGGCTGCTCGCGGAAGACCTGCGACACCTCCTGGAGGCCGAGCAGGTCG
This sequence comes from uncultured Spirochaetales bacterium, assembly GCA_964597285.1. GTDB lineage: Bacteria > Myxococcota_A > UBA9160 > UBA9160 > SMWR01 > JAHEJV01. The sequence continues at coordinate 294 of CAZQYK010000076.1, read as the reverse complement.
GGCGCCAGCTCCACGAGGCCGGGCTCGCCGCTCGGCCCGCCCTGCACCGCGAGCTCCATCCGCGCGCGCACCTCGTGGCCGAAGCTGCCGCCGTTGCACGGCTGGCCGTGCAGCACGTTCCAGGTCATCACGCGCAGGGGCTGGCTCGGCGCCGCGCGGCACGGCCCGCCCCGGCCGCCGGCCGCGACGAGCGGCAGCATCCGAGGCAGCGCCCAGTGCAGCTCGCGCTCCCAGTACGGCCAGCCGTGGTAGCCGCCGGCGTAGAAGTCCTGCTCGAAGGGCACGCCGGCCTGC
>CAZQYK010000075.1:0-5167 GCA_964597285.1 uncultured Spirochaetales bacterium | reverse complement strand
TGCGCTGCTTCGGCGGCGAGCACGCGCCCTACGTGTGGGTGCGGACGCCCGAGGGCCTGTCGAGCTGGGACACCTTCGACCGGATGCTCGCCAGCGCCCACGTCGTCGTGACCCCCGGCAGCGGCTTCGGCGCCGCCGGCGAGGGCTACTTCCGGATCTCGGCCTTCAACTCGCGCGAGAACGTCGACGAGGCGATCGCCCGGATCGGGCGCGCGTTCGCCGGCTAACGCCTGTACCGTCGCTTTCCCCGGAGGGAAGATCGATCCCCCGGCCCTTGCCCCGGGCCCCGGACGAGCGCACGCTCCCGGGATCCTGCGGCACAGCTAGGAGCTCCATTGCCGATGGCGGATCCCCCGCGCCAGGCGGCGGGCCTTCGGCCCACCCTGGCCACCCCTGCCCGAGCGCTCGCCGAGGCGCCGCGCCCGACGAGCGCGCGGCGATCCCCGGAGATTCCGGAGCGCTACACGGTCCGCGAGAAGGAGGGGGTGCGCTCGCTCGAGTGCGACGAGTCGCCGCGGCTGCGCGTCGTGCTCGACCCGGGCATGGCGGCGTCGCGCTCGGAGGCCTCGGGCCTCGGCGACCGCGTGATCCTGCTCGACGGCGCCGGCACCTTCGGCCCGCTGCTCGACAGCGAGCAGAAGCTCTACAACCTCGACCACCACTGGGGCTGCGAGCGGCTCTTCACGCTGTCGACCTGCGAGCAGGCGCTGCTGCTGGTGCACAGCGGGCTGCGCCTGGCCGAGGGAGACTGGACGATCTACGCGAACGACCCCGACCTCGACACGGTGCTCGCGCTGTGGTGCCTGCTGAACCACCGCCGGCTGCGCGAGCTGCGGCCCGAGGCGCGCGACGTGCTGCTGCCGCTGCTGCGCCTCGAGGGGGCGATCGACTCGAACGGCCCCGAGCTCGCGAAGCTCTGCGGCCTGCCGAGCGCGGTGATGAGCGAGGCGCAGCGGCGCATCGACGAGCTGCTCGTGCGCGAGCGCGAGCTGAAGCAGACCGGCGCGTGGTCGAAGAAGGACGTCTACGGGTACACGGTCGAGATCCTGCGCGCGATCGACGCGATGGTCTACCTCGACGAGGACTTCGGCGACTACACGCGGATCGAGGAGATCTACGGCCACGTCGAGATCGCGCCGCGGCGCGTCGCGGTCGTGTGCCGCGACCGCTCCGGCATCTACACGGTCGAGCAGCACCTGAAGACCCACTGGGGCGATCAGCTCTCGATCATCGCGCTCGAGAACCAGCCCGGGCACTACACGCTGCGCCGGCTGAGCTCGATCGACGGGCCCCACCTCCAGCCGGCCTACGCACTGCTCAACCGCATCGACCCCGCCGTCGACGGCCGCCCGCCGGGCAAGCGCTGGGGCGGCTCGCACGACATCGGCGGCTCGCCGCGGCCGCGCGGCACGCAGCTCGCGTCGGCCGAGGTGATCGAGATCCTCGAGCGCGCCTATCGGAGCTCGAGCTGGTGGTCGCGCGCCGGCGGCACGATCGTCGCGTACCTCGTCGGCGTCGCGTTCCTCGGCTTCTGGCCGCTGGCCGCGCTGCTGCCCGATCTCGGCGCGTTCTTCGCCGCGGGCCCGGCGCTCGGCGCGGCGCTCGAGCTGTCGGCGATCGCGCTGCTCGCGCTCGCGGTCGGCACGGTCGCGTCGCGCGGCGCGTCGCGCTGGCGGCCATGGGTGTACGGCTGGCGGATGCCGGCGCCCGGCGGCTGGTGGATGCTCGCGCCGCTCGTGATGCTCGGCGCGGTGCCGATGCGCGGCTTCCTGCCGGCGCCGCTCGGGCTCGGCCCGCTCGACGTCGCCGGCGCACTGCTCGCCGGCGCGCTCGTCGTCGCGGCGGCCGAGGTGTGGTTCCGCGGGCTCGTGCACGGGCTGCTCTCGATCGACTTCCCGATCCAGTACCCCGGCGGGCCGCGCTTCCTGTCGCGCAGCACGGTGGTCTCGGCGCTCGCGTACGCGACTGCGGCCACCGCGCTCGCGGTCGCGGCCGGGCCCGAGCTCGGCCTCGGCCAGCTCGGCCTCGGCGCGCCGGCCGCGCTCGGCTGCGTCGCGGCGGCCGGGCTCGCGTCGGGCCTCGCGCTCGGCGCGGCGCGCGAGCGCTCGCTCAGCCTCGGCGCCGGCCTGGTGCTGCAGTGGCTCGGCGTGCTGACCTCGCTCGCCGTCTGGCTCTGGCTGGAGTAGCCCGCCACGGACGCGACACTGCTGTGGTGGATCGCGGTCGCGCTGCTGGTCGCGGTCGGAGCCGTCGGCGTCGTGCTGCCGATCGTGCCGGGCGTGCTGCTCGTGCTCGCGGGTCTCGCGCTCGGCGCTTGGATCGACGACTTCGCCTACGTCGGCCGCGGCACGCTGCTCTTGCTCGCGCTGCTCGCGCTCGCGGCCTACGCGGTCGACTTCGTCGCGTCGGCGCTCGGCGCGCGCCGCGTCGGCGCGCACCCGCGCGCGGTGGTCGGCGCGGCGCTCGGCGCGCTCGTCGGCCTCTTCTTCGGCCTCGTCGGCGTCGTGATCGGGCCCTTCGCCGGCGCCGTCGCCGGCGAGCTCTCGGCGCGCGGCGGCCTCGCGCGCGCCGGCCGCGTCGGCGTCGCGACCTGGGTCGGCATGCTGCTCGGCGGCGCGGCGAAGCTCGCGATCGTCGTCTCGATGCTGCTGATCTTCGCGCTGCAGCGCTTCTTCTAGGGAGGCGCCGGTTTGAGCGACGCACGCGCGTGCGGACCCTGCTCGCTGTGCTGCCGCGTGCTGCGCGTCGACGCGCTGCGCAAGCTCGGCGGCGCCCCGTGCGTGCACGAGCAGGAAGGCGGCGGCTGCGGCATCCATGCCGAGCGCCCCGGCATCTGCCGCGCGTACCGCTGCCTGTGGCTGCGCGGCGCGCTGCGCGAGAGCGACCGTCCCGACCGGCTCGGCGCGGTGCTCGACGTCGTCGGCGGCGGCGGCACGGCGTGGCTCGAGATCCGCGAGGCCGAGCCCGGCGCGTTCGAGCGCTCGGCGAGGCTGCGCGAGATCGCCGCCGAGTACCGCCGTCACATGCCGGTGCGGATCTCGGACAGCGCCGACGTGCTCGACCCCGAGCGCCGTTTCCGCGTGCTGCTCGCCGGCGACGAGGAGCGCAGCATCGCCGGCGAGTGGACGACGCTGCACCGGCCCGGCGAGCCCGACCGCCGCGTGCGGCTGCCGCCGCTCGAGCGCTGGCTGCGCCGCGCCGGCCTCGCGTGGCGCCGCTGGCGCGTGCGCGGCTACCGCGGCGCGCCGGGGGGCCGGGACTGATTCGCCTCGGGGCGGCGCTCGTCGGTCGAGTGTCTGCGCTTCGACAGCGCGGCGCTCGGCGGCGTCGTGCCGCCGACCTACTACGTGCCGCTGGCCTCCAGCGCCACCCGTCGGTTCGCCGCGAGGGCAATCGCTCAGACCGGGAACGGCGCCCGCAGCCGCACGACGCCGCCCCGGACGTCGGCGCCGGCGCCGCGGAACAGGCACTCGACCGCGGGGGGGAGATGCGTGCCGTCGGGCTCCGGGTTGAAGTGCAGCAGCACGCGGCCGTCGGGCGCAAGCACGCGCTGCGTGAGGTCGCGCAGGAAGAAGGCCCACTCGGCGGGGCCCCACAGGTCGTCGCGCGCGTGATTGTTGAAGCAGATCATGAAGCCGGTGACGAGGTCGAAGCGGCCGCCGAGGTCGGGTAGCGGCTCGCCGGCGGTGATCGGGTACGCGACGCGGTCGACGCCGAGCAGCGCGACCATCTCGTCGTAGAAGGCGTTGCCGCCGAGGTCGATCGCGCGCACGCGGTGGCCGAAGCGGCCGGCCGCGTAGGGGAAGTAGCCGCAGCCGGTGCCGAGGTCGAGCACGCGGCAGCTGCGCTCGCGCGCGAGCCCCGCGTCATGGAGCCAGTGCACCGCGACGCGCATCCAGCGCTCGATCTCGAGGTACTTGCTGTAGCCGGGCTCGGGGTCGGCGTCGCGCCAGCGCGCGCGGATCGCGGCGAGGCGCTCGGCGTCGAGGCCCGAGACGAGGCGGCGCGCGGTGTGCGCGACGCGCCAGCGGCGCCAATTCCCGCGGCACGCGGCGAGCGGGCCGCTCATCGGCCCGGCCCGTCCGCGCGCGCGACCGCCCGTCCGCTGCTGCCGCGCAGCGGCGTCTCGGGCTCCTCGTCGCGCGCGGCCGGGCGCCAGAAGAGCTTCCAGCGCAGCGTCAGCGTCATGCTCCAGCGGGTCTCGCTGCGGCTCTCGTAGCGCGAGCCGGCGAGCGTCACCGCGTGGCGGCCGACCGGGACCTCGACGCCGGCGAAGACCTCGTGCGTCGGCCGGCCGGCGTCGCGGCTGCCGCCGATGCTGCGCAGGTCGACCGTGTCCTCGCTGCGCGCGTAGCCGCCGAAGACGCTCGCGCGGCGGAAGCGCAGGTCGGAGCGCGCCGACCACGCGCGCGTGCCCTCGCCGCCGAAGACGCTGTGGTGATAGTCGCCGTGCAGCGACAGCCAGTCGAGCGGCACGAGGCCGAGCCCGACGCGGGCGAGGTTCTCGTCGACGTCGTCGACGCGGATCACGTGCATGCCGCCCTCGACGAAGATGCGGCCCGGGACGAGCGCGTGGGTGAGCCCGGCCTTGCCGACGACGTGCTCGTAGTCGCCGCCGTCGTTGTGCCCGGCGCCGTGCTCGTAGCGCAGCGAGAGGTGGTTGCGCCCGCCGGGCGCGGAGAGGTGCGCGCCGAGCGCGCCGTAGCCCCAGCGCGCGTCGTCGAAGCGCGCGTAGCTGCCGCCGAGCTCCCCCTTCAGCCAGTCGGTCAGCGGCTCGACCCACGCGACCTCGCCGCTCCAGCGCCGGGCGTCGGCGTCGTCGTTGGTCGTCGACAGGAACAGGTCGCCGTCGAGGTCGATCGCGCGCGCGGCCGGCGGCGCCGCGGCGAGCAGCGCCGAGCCGGCAAACGCGACGGCGCCGAGGCTCGGCAGCCAGTCGATCACGCCGGCGCTCCGCGCCCCGCCTCCGGCGCGTCGAGCACGAACACCTTGTGCCACGAGCGCTCGGCGAGCCACGGCGAGCCGAGCAGGTCGACCGGCAGCGACAGCGCGCTGATCGCCGCGAGCGCAGGCACGCGCAGCCACGGCGCGAGGTTCCGGTAGCGCGGCAGGAAGCGGGTCTTCCACGGCGCAGGGTCGACGCCGCGCACCTCGCGCAGCGCGAGGC